>JAQTRA010000055.1 GCA_028712045.1 Candidatus Omnitrophota bacterium
TAAGTCAATTCATAAAATGTTCCATCCCCGGCCGTAGTAAGAGCAGGAATAGGTAAGCTATGAAAAAATATTTAAAAAATCTGCCTCAAGAAATAAAATACCTGATTAACGCAGCTCAAAAGGTTTCCGGTGAAACCAAGATGCCGGCTTATCTGGTGGGTGGGTTTGTGCGTGATTTAATCCTCGGGGTCAAGAACTTTGATTTAGATATTACGGTTGAAGGAAGCGGCATACTTTTTGCGGATAAACTTGCTAATCAGCTAAAAGCAAAATTAAATATCCATGAACGGTTTGGAACGGCCACGTTAATTTTAAAGAATGGCACAAAGATCGATGTGGCTACTACCCGTAAAGAGCGTTATCCAACTTGCGCAGCCCTGCCCATAGTTACCTTTGGATTATTAAACGAAGATCTTTTGCGCCGGGATTTTACGATTAATGCTATGGCCTTAAGGATCGCCCGCGGTAAAAAACAGCAATTAACTGACCCTTTTGGCGGCAATGAAGATCTGAATAAAAAGTGTATCCGTGTTCTGCATGATTTAAGTTTCGAGGATGATCCTACGCGGATATTAAGGGCAATTCGTTTTGAACAGCGTTATAATTTTAAAATTGAACCCAAAACGCTTAAGCTTTTAAAGGAAGCAGTAGCTTTAGGCTTATTATTTAAACCCAATGCCCATCGCCTGCGTGACGATTTAATCTTAATGCTTAAGGAAAATAATCCTGCTAAGCAGATTAAGCGTTTAGCCAGCCTGGCGGGTTTATCTTTTATCAGCCGTAAGCTAAGCTGCGGTAAAGCAACCTACAGTTTATTTAAAGCTATCGGAAATGAGGTTGCCTGGTTTGAGAAAAATTTTCCCACCCGCAGAAAACTTGATATTTGGCTGATTTATTTTATCGCTTTACTCAAACCCCTGGGAAAAGCTGAAATAAAGAGGATTATCCAAAAGTTAGGCTTACGCAAAGGAGAAGAGAAGAGAGCGCTTGATTATTGCCAAATGAGTAAGAAACTTATCCGGCGTTTAAGCCAGAAAGGCTTAACTGCTGCGCAGATTTTTTCTTTACTTGAACCATTGAGCTATGAAGCGATCATTTTACTTAACGCTACTTCGAAAAATAAGGATCTTAAGCAATATATTTCGGATTTTATTGAAATTTATAATGGTATGCAGGTTTGTGTTTCCGGTAAAGACCTGCATGGTTTAGGGATAATGCCGGGGCCAGTTTATCAGAAAATTTTTGCTAAAGTTCTAACCGCTAAGCTTAACGGGGGAGTGTCTACTTATCAGGATGAGTTAGTTTTAATTAAGGGGTTAATCCGTCAGAAAGGAAATGATTAAAAATGTCCAGGCATGAACGTGTTGAAGAAGCAATCAGAAAAGAAGTAAGCACAATAATCCATGATGAATTAAAAGATCCGCGCATAGGTTTTCTTACGGTAATTCGGGTAGAATTAACTAAAGATTTAAGGTCGGCTAAGATTTTTTACAGTGTTTTAGGCAAAGATGAAGAGCGCCGAAAAACAAAATTAGCTTTGGATTCGGCTTTAGGGTTTATCCGTAGCTTAGTTGCCCAAAGAGTCAACTTGCGCATTGCCACTGAACTTATGTTTTACGAAGACCGCTCAACGGAATATAGCGTGAGAATAGAAGAAGTGTTAAATCAATTAAAGGAAAAAAATGAGCCTAAAAAAGATTTGCCGACAGATAAAGAAGTATAATAATTTTCTGATTATCAGTCATACTAACCCCGAAGGTGATGCTTTGGGTGCCCAGTTAGGATTTTACAATCTTATTAAAAAACTAGGCAAGCGCGCAACCATTGTAAGCCAGGACCCTTTGCCTTACGGATACGATTTTCTTCCCGGAAATAAACTTATTCGTCGAATAGATAAAACTTCCCGGCGGATTAATTTTGATTGTGTCGCGGTTTTGGACTGTGCAGATTTAAAGCGTACTGGCGAAGCCGCTAAGTTAAATATAGCTGGCAAACCAGTGTTAAATATTGACCATCATATCAGCAACAAATTTTTTGGCGATGTAAATTGGGTCGAGGCGTCTGCTTCTTCCTGCTCGGAAATGATCTATAAATTGTATAAACAATTACGAGTTCAGCTGGATAAAGAGAGTGCCCTGGTTTTATATACCGGAATAATGACGGACACCGGGTCATTTCGCTATTCCAATACTTCTAGTTTTACGCATCAAGCTGTAGCTGATCTTTTGAAATTCGGAATTGATGTGGTGCAAGTTTATCGCAGTACTTATGAAAATATTCCTTTAAGTGATGTTAAATCTCTGCTTAAGCTTTTGGGCAGCGTGCAGTTTGATGCTCAGGGCAAGATTGCCTGGTTTAAAATGAATCAGGATACTCATTGCCGCAAGCAACCTTGCGTTGACCTGGCTGATCTAGCTTTAAGTTTTGGCCGGTCGATCAAAGCCGTCGAAGTGGTAGTATTATTTAAAGAAAATCTTAAAAAGCACCAACTCCGTGTAAATTTACGGTCTCAAGGCAAAGTTGATGTTAACAAAATTGCATTTTTATTCGGTGGCGGGGGCCACAAAACTGCTGCTGGTTGTACGCTACATGGCCAGGCAAAAAAAAATATAAATAAAGTGTTAAAAGCCTGCCAGCTATCCTTGAGGAAAAAATAACTTTATGAAAATAATTTTTGGAATCAATAAAATCAATAAGATAAATAAGCCGGTATTAGCTTTAGGTGTTTTTGATGGTTTGCACCGCGGCCACCGGGTGATCCTTAAAAGCGCAGTTAGCCAGGCGCGTAAAATTAAAGGGACTAGTGTAGCCTTAACATTTTGGCCGCATCCGCAAAGAGAAAAGAGCCTGTATTCTCTTGAGCATCGGTTAAGGTTAATTGCGGAATTAGGGATTGAGGTGTGTATTGTGGTAAACTTTAACCGAAATTTTGCCAGGATAACTGCCGGAGATTTTATTACTAAAATATTAGTCAAAAAAATTGGGGCCAATTTTATTTATATTGGTAAAAACTATCGTTTTGGCCTTAAAGCTGCCGGGGATTATAAATTATTAGCTCAAAGCGCAAAGAAGTATGGTTTTGTACTTAAGGCTTTTAATGTGTTGAAATCTAAAAACGTGCCGATTAGCAGTACCGCTATCAGAAGCCTGATTAATCAAAGAAAAATTAAAGAAGCTCAGAAGTTGCTGGGCAGGCCAGTCAGCGTTTTAGGAACCGTGATCAAGGGTAGTAGATTTGGCAGAATATTAGGATTTCCCACAGCGAATATTAATCCGCACCATGAAATTATCCCGCCGCCGGGTATTTATGCGGTGCAGGTTAATCTGCAGGGAAAGATTTATAATGGAATTTGCTATATCGGCGCCAAGCCTACGATTTTTTCTAAAAATAAATTTTTGCATATTGAGGTGCACATATTTAAATTCCGGAAAAATATTTATGGAAAATTCTTAGAAATTCAATTTGTCAAATTAATCCGTTTAGGCCGTAAATTTGCTTCCCTAACCGAACTAGCCGGCCAGATTAAAAAAGACATACTTTCCTGCTCTGCTTGAGCTTCCCGCTTATGTTGAATACCACAATCCCTGGCCTTTCGGTGTCCTTAATCCACTAGTTATTGTATTTGCTATAGTTAAGTGAAATTTTTTCTTGACAAGAGGGGGTATTTTGTCTATACTTTGACTACTAAGTGGATAAAAGTGGAGTAAAGTGGATGAGAGGAAAAAATGTTCTACGGTGAGTTTGAGCATTCTATAGACCGTAAGGGCCGGTTGATTTTGCCTGCCAAATTCCGCGAGGTAGCTAAAAACCAATTCGTGGAAAAATTTTTTGTTACCCGCGGCCTGGATAAATGCCTTTTTATGTTTTCCGAAGAGGAGTGGCGTTCACAAGAAAATAAATTTAAAACCATGTCCTTTACTAAACAGCAATCGCGTACTTTTAATCGGTTGCTTTTTAGTGGCGCTCAAGATGTAGCTTTTGATAAACAGGGCAGGATCCTGCTTCCGCAATATTTAAAAGATTTCGCCGATATCAAAAAAGATGTCATGATTGTGGGTGTATCCAATCGTATTGAAATCTGGGCGAAGGATGCCTGGAATGATTTTTATAAAAATAGCCGTCAATCTTTTGAAGAGATTGCGGAGAAATTAATGGATGTTTAAGTGCAAGAAGTAAATTTTCATATTCCGGCAATGTTGCATGAGGTTGTAGACCATCTGGCCCTAATGCCCGGGCAACTGATTGTTGATGCAACTTTAGGAACCGGCGGGCATTCTTTGGAAATATTAAAAAGGATTACTCCCGGGGGTAAATTGATCGGCATTGACCGCGATGAAGATTCATTAAATATCTGCCGGCAAAGATTAAGTGATTTTAACGGTAGCTTTGAATTGGTCCATGCCAATTTTGTGGATTTGGATCAGGTGCTGGGTAAATTAGGAATAGATAAAATTGACGGGATTATTTTTGATTTAGGAATTTCTACATTTCAGCTTAAAAATGCCCAGCGGGGTTTTAGTTTTCAGGAGGAGGGGCCGCTAGATATGCGTTTGGACAAGGATAGCTATATCTCGGCATATGATCTGGTAAACAATCTCAATGAGAGCGAAATCTCGGATATGCTCTGGAGTTTTGGCCAGGAGCGTTGGCATAATCGTATCGCGCATTTAATGATCCAGGAGCGTAAATTAGCGCCGATTACTACCACCCGGCAATTAGCGGATTTAGTGGTCAAAGCTATACCGCATAGGTACCGCAGAAGCCATTATCGAATTCATCCGGCTACGCGGACTTTCCAAGCGGTGCGGATTGCGGTTAACCGGGAGCTGGAGATAATTGAAAGCGCAATTAAGAAAGCCGTTGCCATTTTAAAAACGCAAGCTAGAATATGTGTTATTTCTTTTCACTCTTTGGAAGACCGGGCAGTTAAGTTAACCTTCCGTCAGCTTAAAGCTGAAGGATTAATTAATATTATTACACCTAAACCCCTGACTCCCTTATTTAGCGAAATAGAGGCTAATCCCTCTAGCCGTAGTAGTAAGTTCAGGGTTGCTGAAAGGATCTAAAATTATATGAGAATGACTAAGTTTTTCTCAGTAGTAGTTTTTATCACTTCATTCTCGGTTCTTTATGTTTACCAGCAAAGCGAGATTTTCCGGCTGGCTTATCTGGGGCAGAAGAAGCAAGCTACCTTTAATGAATTACTTGATAAGAATACCGCATTAAGATACAATATCAGAAAGAATTCGTCATTAGTGGCGATCGGTAACCGGATTAATAGTTCCAAAGAATTTCAGATGCCGGATAATTATCGCTATGTTAAATTTATTTCCTCAAGGGATGGCTTAAAACTTGCGGATCAGAATCAAAGCCGAGAAGGTTTGCTGGCACGTATTTTTAGTTTAAAACGTGAAGCCCAGGCAAAGACAATTAACCCCTAAGATTTATTATCAATAAAGAGCACTGTGTATATCAGTAATTATCGCCGAAGAAGCGAGGCGGTATTTCTAGTTTTTTTTGTCTTCCTTCTGCTTTGTGTAGGAAGGCTTCTTTTTATTCAATTCTTCCGTTCAAATTATCTTATCAGTATTGCCAATAAACAGCATAATCAGCTTGTGGAGTTAGAGCCAAAACGAGGTACAATCTACGATTGTAATCTCAAAGCGCAAGCTTTTAATATGTCGATGGATTCTCTTTATGCTGTGCCTAATGTTATAAAAAATAAAGAAAATGTCATAAATTTAATTTTACCGATATTGGGATTAGAGCGCAGCTATTTGGTAAACAGGTTGTATCGCGATAAAGCTTTTATCTGGCTGGCGCGTAAAATGCCCCCGGATAAAGCTGAAGCAATTAGAAGATTAAATATTAAAGGCCTGGGATTTATGAAGGAGACCAAGCGTATTTATCCCAATAGTTATTTGGCCAGCCACGCTATCGGGTTTAGCGGTATGGATAGCATTGGCTTAGAAGGCGCGGAAAGGGATTATAATAAATTTTTAAAAGGTACTCCGGGTTGGGCAATTTTCTTGCGCGATGCCCGGCAGAATAAATTAGATATTTGGGAAAAAATGGTTTTGCCGGTTGACGGCCTGGATTTAGTTTTGACGGTTGATGAAGTAATTCAATATATTGCCGAGAGAGAATTGGATAAGGTTTTTAAAAAATATAATGCCAAGGGTGCCAGTATCATTGTTATGGACCCGCATACCGGAAGGATTTTGGCTTTAGCTAACCGGCCGAGTTATGATTTAAATGAGCGTTCCGGGATAAGTTCGGATTCGATGCGTAACCGGGCTATCTGCGATTTATTTGAGCCGGGTTCAGTTTTTAAAATTGTTACTGCTTCGGCTGCCCTCGAAGAAAAGAAAGTTACGGAAGAAGATGTATTTGATTGTGAAAATGGGGCTTATCATGTAGCCGGACGCATTTTGCACGATCATAAGGCGCATGGCAGGCTTACTTTCAGGCAGGTGATTGAAGAGTCAAGCAATATCGGCACAGTAAAAGTAGCGCAGCGATTAGGCCCGGATATGCTTTATCATTACTTAAGGGCATTTGGTTTCGGTACAAAACTGGGGATAGACCTTTCTGGTGAAATTTCCGGGATGATTATTCCGGTG
>JAQTRA010000056.1 GCA_028712045.1 Candidatus Omnitrophota bacterium
GGTTTAAGTTTTTGCACCCCTGGAAAGTCTTTCTTCAAAGTAACGTAAAAAATGCAGTACAATTAAAACCAAAACAGTAGTATAAATTGCTATTTTTGTAAATCCACAGCCTACGGCTAATCCCACCCCGGCCACCACCCATAAACTAGCTGCGGTAGTTAAGCCTCTGACGCCTGATGGCTCCCGGATTATTGTGCCCGCTCCTAAAAAACCAATTCCGGTAATTACCCCTGCGGCAATCCGTGAAGGATCCAGGGAAACCATATCTTTATATATATCAAAAACATACAGGGATGTCAACATGATAAGACAAGATCCCAAAGCTACTAATATGTGCGTGCGTAAACCCGCGTCTCTGCGGTGTACTTGCCTTTCCAAGCCAACTAATCCGCTTAAAACCAGGGTTAATACTAGGCGTGTTACCATTTGAAAATCAGTGGGCATCGCTCCCTCCTTACTTAGTTAAACTGTACGTTTAAATAAAGATTATCTTTTGCGCCTTGTTGATTAAGTTGGTAAGCTAGGCCCGCAACCATAGCTGCGTTATCCAGGCATAGATCAATACTCGGGAAAAAACATTTTATTCCGGCTTCTTTGGTAGAAGCTAAAAACTTATTGCGTAATTTGCTGTTGGCCACTACTCCGCCACCGATTAAAAATTGTTTTATATTTTTATTTTTACAGGCCAACAGTGATTTTTTTATTAAAGTATTAATCACCGTCTCTTGAAAACAAGCTGCTAAGTCATGTTTAAGGCGGGTGTTTATTTTTTTACCTTTTAAATAATATAATACCGCAGTTTTTATGCCGCTAAAGCTGAAATCTAATTCATTTTTAGTTTGCGAGCAGGGAAGCTTAATTTTATGCGCCTCGCCAAGCTTGGCCAGATTTTCAATTAAAGGCCCGCCGGGGTAGCCCAAACCTAATATTTTTGCTACCTTGTCAAACGCTTCGCCACAAGCATCATCATTGGTCTGGCCGATTACCTGGATATTAGAAAAATCTTTAATATAAAATAAACTAGTGTGCCCCCCGGAAACTACTAAAGCGACGCAGGGCAATTTAATATTATCGTGGCAGAGAAAATTAGCATAAATATGGCTGTAGACATGATTAATGCCTAAGAGCGGTTTTCCTAAACTTAAAGCTAAGGCTTTAGCAAAAGAAATTCCCACTAGTAGAGACCCTGGCAAACCAGGAGTAACTGTACAAGAGATCAGGTCTATTTTTTCCGGAGATATCTTAGCTACCCGGAGTGCTTGCTTAAAAACACTGGTAATGCTTTCAAGTTGCAGGCGCGAAGCAATCTCCGGCACTACCCCTCCGTATTTACTGTGTAGCTTTAGGCTGGAGGCAACTATATTCGCTAACACCTTTTTGCCATCCTTAACTAAGGCCACCCCTGTTTCATCGCAAGAACTTTCAATGCCCAGGACAATCATCTGGCTATCTCCGAAACAAAAACAAATTTATAACCTTCCCGGGCTAATTCCGGAAGCATTTCCTTCAAAACAAGTAAAGTATTTTTGCGGTCATGCCCGATGCCTACAGCTAGGCCCTGACGGTTGGCTATTTTTTTTAATTCCCCCAGCTGATTTTTGATATACTCCGGATTATTTTGGTTGTCCAGGAATACATCTCTTTTGGCAAATTTTAAGCCGATTTTTTTTGCCAGGGACGCACAAACAGAGTTTGCGGTTACAAAGCTATCTAAAAAATACAGATCGTGTTTTTTTATTTCCTGCATAATCCTGGTAGTTGTTTTCAGATCTTGAGTGGCGCGCGAGCCCATGTGATTAGAAACGCCTAGAGCATAACCGAGGCTAATCAAATCTTTTTTGATGATTTTACTTATTTCTCCTTGATTCATTCTGACGCTTACGGTATCTTTTTCTAGCCGATGAGCTTCTTTGGGTTCCATAGGTAAATGCAGGATAATTTCAAAGCCAAACTCATGCAATTTTTTCGCCACTATCGAGGTATTTTCTAAATTAGGTAAAACAGCGCAAGTTAAAGGTTGTTTAATTTGTTCGATAATCCCTAAATTATTTTGATTGTATCCGAAGTCATCGATAACAATAGCGATCCTGCCTTTTAAAGCAGGGGTTATTTTAGCCGGAGGAGCTTTTGGTTTATGCAGGGGAATTAAGATAACGGCAATAAAAATAACCAGGCAGAGTATTATGGCAATTGAAACTAAAAATTTATTTTTCATTATATAGCTTGATTACTTTTAAGGCATCCACGGCCCGCATAATTGCAGGATCAGTTTTATAATCAAAAGTGTTTTTAAAATCCTTGATCTCGGGTTCTTTCTCTGCCTCAATTATGATATCTGGCGTAATTCCTTTACCATGGATGATTTTCCCCGAGGGAGTAAAATAACGGCTAGTGGTCAGCCTTAAGGCTGAACCATCGCTTAACGGGATAACGCTTTGCACTGAACCTTTGCCAAAAGATTTTGTACCGATAATTATTGCGCGTTTATAATCCTGCAGGGCCCCGGCGACAATTTCACTGCCCGAAGCAGATCCTTCGTTGATTAAAATTACCAGCGGCAATTCGCAGATAGAATTTTTACTTTCGGAATAAAATTTAAGATTTTGGTCCTCTTTTCTGCTTTTGGTATAAGCGATTAGCTTATCAGGCTGCATAAACTTTCCGGTAATTTTTACCGCTACATCTAATAAGCCGCCGGGATTATTGCGCAAATCAACGATTATCGCATTCATGCCTTGTTTAGATAAATTGCTCAAAGCATTGTTGAATTCTTGCAGTGTATTCTCACGGAATTCAGTTAAGCGGATATAGCCGATTCCCTTTTCCAGGATCCTTGCATGTTTAATATCTTTAATTTTAATGATTGCTCGGGTGATTTTAAAATCTAAAAGTTTCTTTTCTGTATCCCTTAAAATGGAAAGAGTTACGCTCTCTCCGGTTTTACCGCGCATTCTTTTTACCGCGTCAGTTATGGTCATTTCACGGGTTAATTCGTCATTGATCTTTACAATATGGTCATTGGGCTTGATCCCTGCTTTCCAGGCCGGGGTGCCTTCAATCGGAGTAATTACCGTGAGCAATCCTTCTTTAATGGTAATTTCAATACCTAAACCGCCGAATTTACCTTCGGTATCTACTTTTAGGTCATCATAAGTATCCGGATCCATAAACTGGCTGTGCGGGTCAAGTGAAGAAAGCATCCCTTTTAAAGCACCGTAAATTAAATCTTTAGGTTTTGTTTCATCTACATATTCACTCTGGATGATGGCTAAGGTATCCGAAAATAACCCTACCTGACGGTAGAGCTCGTCTCTATTTTTTCTTTCCGAGTTAGATTGGGCAATTGAGCCACCCAGTAATAAAATAAGTAAAAAAGCAGCAGTAATAATTAAATTTTTACGCATTAAATTAACCTCCGCCGGATTAATTCCTGGACTGTTTTAGGATTGGCTTTGCCTGAGCTTTTTTTCATTACCTGGCCCACCAAATACATGAGTGCGTTTATTTTTCCTTCTTTAAAATCATTTACCGATTTTGCATTTTCCTGGATAACCGTAAGGATAATCTGTTCCAGTTCGCCACTATCAGAGATTTGCCGTAAATTATTTTCTTTAATCAGCTGTTGGGCTGATTTCTGGGTATCCAGTATCTGGGTTAAAACGCTTTTAGCGGATAGATGTGAAATCTCCTGCCGGTTGACAAAACCAATTAAATTAATTAAATCTGAGATATCAATACCTGTGGCGTGTAAATCAATTTTCCGGGTATGGGCTTCAGACATTAAAGGCCCGATTAGCCAGTTAACCATATTTTTTTTATCTTTTTCCGGGTATTGTTTTAAGCAATCTTCAGCAAATTCACTATCTTTTTTAGAGTTAACCAGGATTCTGGCGTCATATTCGTTTAAACCATAATCAACCCTAAAGCGCTTTAATTTATCTTGAGGTAACTCCGGAAGCAATTGTTTTATCTTGTCAATTTGGTCCTGCCCAATAATAAAAACAGTAAGGTCTGGATCAGGAAAATACCGGTAATCTTTAGCCCCTTCTTTACTGCGCATAGCTACGGTTATCCCTTTTTCCGCATCCCATAATCTTGTTTCCTGGGACATCGGTATTTGGTTAACCAATAATTCAGTTTGGCGGGTTATTTCGAAAGTTAAAGCATCTTTTACCCCTTTAAAGGAGTTCATGTTTTTAAGTTCAGTTTTAACCCCCAACTCCTGAACTCCCTCGGGCCGTAAAGAGATATTTGCATCGCAACGCAAAGACCCCTTTTCCATATCGCAATCCGAAACATCCAGATATTCAATAATACTTTTTAAGCTAGTCAGATAATCAAAAGCTTCTTGCGGGCTGGATATTTCTGGTTCACTGACAATTTCAAGCAGTGGAATTCCCGTGCGATTAAAATCTATTAAGCTGGCCTCGGTTTCATGGATAAGTTTACCGGCATCTTCTTCTAAGTGTACTCTGGTAATACCAATACGTTTAAGGTTTTGCCCCGCAACAATATTTAAAAATCCATTTTTTGATAAAGGCAGGTCAAATTGTGAGATCTGATAGTTTTTTGGCAGGTCCGGATAAAAATAATTCTTCCGGTCAAATTTAGTATGTTCTTGGATCTGACAATCTAAAGCTAAAGCAACTTTAATGGCAGAATTCAGCGCTTGTTTATTATAAACCGGTAAAGAACCGGGAAATCCCAGGCAAACCGGGCAACAGCTGGAGTTTGGGGTTTTCCCAAAATCAATCGCACAGCCACAAAAGGCTTTAGTTTTAGTTTTTAACTGTAAATGTACCTCTAGGCCGATAACGGTTTGGTATTTCATAGTTTGGGTTTTAATTTATGCCACTGGGTGTTTTGCTCAAAAGCATGCGCTATCCTAAAAAGCATCTCTTCGTCAAATGCTTTAGCCATAATCTGTAAACCAACTGGTAAGCCGGCTTTGGTAAAGCCGCAAGGAATAGATATCGCCGGTAAACCCGTCAGGTTAACGGATATGGTATAGATATCTGAAAGATACATTTTTAGCGGATCAGCAGTTTTTTCCCCGATTTTAAATGCCGCAGTAGGGCAAGTCGGGGTAATGATGCAATCGCAATCTTTAAATACTTTATCAAAATCCTGCTTGATCAGTGTGCGCACTTTTAAAGCCCGCAAGTAATAAGCATCATAATAACCGTGAGATAAAGCAAAGGTCCCTAAAATAATTCGGCGTTTTGCTTCCTCGCCAAACCCTTCTCCTCTGGTTTTTTTATACATTTCAATTAAATTATTTGTTTTTGCCCGATAACCATACTGTACCCCATCAAATCTGGCTAAGTTGGAGCTTGCTTCAGCAGTAGCAATAATGTAGTAAACCGGGACCGCATATTCAGTGTGGGGCAGTGATACTGGATGCGAAGCAGCGCCTAAAGTATTGAGTTTTTCGATAGCTTCCTGGATAATAATTTTAACTTCAGGATCCATCCCCTCAACAAAATATTCTTTGGGAATACCGAATTTTAAGCCCTTAATTGGAAGGCCTAAGCTTTTAGTATAATCCGGAACAGGCTGATTTACCGAAGTAGAATCATTAGGGTCAAAACCCGAAATAATCTGGCTTAAAATTGCTGCGTCGCGCACATCTTTAGTAATTGGGCCAATCTGATCTAAGCTTGAAGCAAAAGCAATTAAACCAAACCGTGAAACGCGGCCATAAGTAGGTTTTAATCCTACAACCCCGCAAAAAGATGCCGGCTGGCGGATTGAGCCTCCGGTGTCTGAGCCTAAAGCCCAGATTGCTTCGTCACTAGCTACGGCAGCAGCACTGCCACCGGATGAGCCGCCCGGAACACAATCTAAATTCCAGGGATTATGCGTTGGGCCAAAATATGAGTTTTCAGTTGAAGATCCAAAAGCAAACTCATCCATATTTGCTTTTAAAGGGAAAATTTCGCCACCCGCGGCTTTTAATTTATTAATTACCGTGGCATCATAAGGAGGATTAAAGCCCTGTAATATTTTTGAACAACATTCGGTAATTAAACCTTGAGTGCAGATATTATCTTTAACGGTAATTGGCAGGCCTTTTAATTCTGCCTGAGAGTTTATTCCAGGTAAAGAAGGCTTTTTTATAGTTTGGGCCCGTACATAAGCTTTTACTTTTGTTTCAGTTTTTTGCAGACGGCTATAAAGCGCATCTGACACAGCTTGGGCAGTAGCTTCTTTTTTTGAAAGTTTATCTAGTAGATCATGGGCAGTTAAATGATTAAGTTCAGTCATTATTCAATTATCTTCGGTACGCTGAAGAAATTTCCTTTTTTGCTGGGTGCATTTTCCAGGGCTTTTTCTGGGGTTAAACAGATATGCGGTTCATCTTCGCGTAAAACATTGCTGATTGGCAAAATATGGCTGGCTGGTTTTACTTTTTCTGTATCTAAAGAGCTTAATTTATCAATAAAACCGATGACTTCATCCAGCTGCAGGGAT
>JAQTRA010000057.1 GCA_028712045.1 Candidatus Omnitrophota bacterium
TTTTATGGAGTCCAGGCAACTCCATAAATAATTCTTTATTCCGATGGTTACAATAACAATACTGACTAAACTATTTAACGCATCCTTCACTATTAGGAGGAAGTTCTCACACTGCACAAACTGGGGCCGCAGCCGTTATACTGCGGATATGGCCCGGAAGTTACTAAACAATACCCCCAGGTAGCATTATTACCGCCGCCATATCTGGTATACCCGGACTTGCATGACGCCAGCACTAATTCCGCTCCATTGGCATCCCGCGTCAATACTGTTAGTATTGGCTTAACCCATTTTTTATTCTCTTGCATATACTTCTACCTCCCCTTACCATCATATCTTATTCCTTCTCTTACTTTTTATCAAGCTTTTTTTCCAGCCATTTTTGCCGGGCATGGGCCACCTCGCAAAAATAATCAACCGGTTTATCCAATTCCTGCGTTTCAAGATAGGCATGCGCCGGGCACCAGATACAAAGATTAATTATCGGGCACTTGCAGCATTTTTCCAAAAACTCTTTTTTTTCTGAATACATACTTTTTACTTTAAGAGCAAACTCTTCCCAGGCTTGCTTGAGAGGTATTTTTTTTAAATCACAGACACAATCCGCTTGCCAGAGTGAAGAGCAAAGCCGGAATAAACCGTCATAACTTAAACTAAAGCTTCCATTACCAGTGCCGCAACGAAAAAGGTGACGGCAATTATCCTGGGCGAATTCTGGAACAATCAGTTTATCGCAATTGTTTTTAAGCGCGACAGACCGTTCGGAATCCTGCTGCTCAATGGCCACAATTTCTTCTGGCGTCAACCTTTCAGATTTTATCTCTTTATTTCTATTTTGATCTGCGTCAAAACGCAGATGCAAAAACGGGTCAAAGCGAAAATAATCAGTGGTATGCTCCCGGCAGAAACGAGCAATTAAAGGCAACTCCTGAAAATTAGAGCGGATAGCCATTGCTTTATAACGCACCTTAATCCTATTTTTAAGCAATAAATTAAGCCCATTTAAAAATGCCGCGTAAGAACCTGCTTTGCGGGTTACCGCTTCGTAAGTCTTTTGGGTAACCCCATAAACAGTTACCTCAATATCACGCGGAGGGTATTTCTTAAATAATTCTATATGTTTATCGGTAATCAAATTAGCATTAGTAAATATAGAAACCAAAATTCCCTTTTTCTTTAAATATAAATAAATATCAAAAAAATCTTCTCTTAATAACGGTTCCCCTCCGGTGATCAGGCACCATAAAGCCCCTAACTCTACTGCCTGGTCAACGATTGCCTTAATCTGATCAAATTTTAATTCTTTATTTTTTGCGCCGGTATCATTGACAGGAAGATTTATATAGCAATGCCGGCAATTATTATTACAGCGGGCAGTCAGCTCTAAGTCAAAAGATAAAAGTTTCCTCTGGTTTTTTATCCTTTCCCAGAGAGATAAATCAGGTAAAGCAATAGACTCAACAAAAGAATCACTCATTTTTATTAACCACCTGATTGCCGCGTAGATATTTCCATAATAAAAGCAGTAAAGGAAAAACCGGCAGGCTACGGCTTAATAAAGCGATAAAGTAACGTTCGTTCCCTAATCCTAAAATAATCCTCTTGCTGTTTCTTTCTACTTTAGAAATATAACCCATAATATCATCCTGAGGCACTGCTCCATCTGATCCCAGGCAATTATCCGCTTTAATTAAGCAGCAAGACCCCCTCCTGCCTATTACACGATGCACAACTAATTTTCTGGTTAAAGGATGAATAAACGCTACTACCCGGCCCAGGCTAAGTTTAGTTTCTTTGGTTAACGGTGAAATGGTAATCGTATCATTGTTCCTGATAAAAGGATACATGCTGAAACCTTTGGCCTTAAACCTATAAGACGCTCCTTTTGCCAGGACTACTCTAATGAGTTCAATATTATCAGCGCTGGAGAGGATTAATTCCGCGCTATTTTCTTTTAACTTCAACTAACATCCTCCTTTTGAGCAACTCTTCGGTCAGGCCTAAAACATCTTTTTCCATCTCATCGGCAGATACGTCAAACTCCGAAGATAAAGAATCCGCCACTTTTTTTAAACTTTTTTGGCTATCTATTTTATCCCAGATCGCCCGGCCGGTTTCATTCAACGTAAATATTTCATCTTCTAAATCCCCGATTCCGCTGGTTATAGGTATGATAATAAACTCTCCCTGAATCTCTCTGGCTACTACATCCTCAGATACTTTATAAACTTTATTAATATCGACTTTTGTTGGCATAACACTCCTCCTTAATTATTAACGAAATCCTTAATCCTCTCCTGCCAGTTTATAACTTCCCAGGCAAATTCATTTTCCTTAATTAATCCCAGATGCCTGGCCTGAAGATGCGCAATCTGACAAAGATAATCAACCGGCGTATCCAAAGTGCCGTGCTCTGTCCAGGATTTTGCCGGGCACTGTTCACATAGCCCTTTTAAAAAACATTTAGCGCAACGGCTAAGGTACCCAGGATTAACAGCTTCTAACTCTCTTAGCTTAGGGAAAAAATTATTTAAAGCATCTTTTAAAGAGCCTTGCTTAATATTATAAACAGCATCCGGATGCCTGAGCATCAGGCAAGGCTGAAAATAGCCATAAGCATCTACGCAACCACAACCGAGCCCTGAACCACAAGTAAAAAGTTTGTTACCCGAAGGCCGCATAAATTTAGAACAAAACTCTTTCATCCCTTTAATATATTTATCTTTCTGGCGGCTAAGAACATTCAAACCTTCTTGCGGAGTAAACCGGAATTTTTTTATTAATTCGTTTTTTCGATTATCTCTGCGGCAATGCAAGTCAAGGAACATCGCGTAAGCCGGCGGCTTTCTATCCATCCCGGGAATCGTTATTGACCATTTTTCAAATTCATCTAATTCATCTTTATTCTGCGGCAGGAACGCTCCTTTAACTACAAAAGGAATTTTATTTTTTAATAACAAATTTATTCCTGCCCAGGCTGCCTTAAAAGACCCTTTTGCGCGCGTGATGGCTTCATACGATTTTTCTTTCATCCCGTAAACCGAAACTTCAATTTTTTCTAAAGGCGGAATGTGCGCAAATAATTCCGCTAAAGAAGAATCAATTAATGTCGCATTAGTAAAAATTAAAACTCTTAAGCCGAGCTTTCTGGCGAAAATATATAATTCCCTGAAATCTTCCCTTAAAAGCGGTTCGCCGCCGGTGAAGCGCACAGTTATACAACCTAAAGAAACTGCTTCCTTCAGGATATTTTCGATATCTTCGGTAGATAATTCTTTGTTTTTTGCCTCAAGGCTATCAACCGGCAGGTTTATACAACAGTGGATACAATTATTATTGCAGCGTTCAGTAAGCTCTAAATCTAACCGCTCTAAAAGTACTAAATTATTTTTCGGAAAAACCGCCTGGCCTATTTTCTGCTTTATCACATAAGAGTTGATTTGACACCTCTTTAGCTACGAACCTATCCTGCCCAAATTATAACTCAAGTTTCTTCTTCAACAAATCCACTATCTTGCCACTTTTGTCAAATTTCAGCAGGTAACAAGGAATTGTTTGAACTAACCTGTCTGTAAGCAATAAAGTTTTTTCCCACCAATCCACATTTACAAACGGCCGGATCAAACAAGCCAGAATCCTTCTGGTTATTTCTTTTTTATCTTCTAAGGCGATAAGTTCATTTACTTCGGCTTTCTCTAAGAACATAATCGCCTTTAAAGGGGCAGAGCCTGCCGATATATCCGGCACTGTTCCGTGGCTCCAGGTGCCGTAAATCTTAAAACCTTGCGGCATTCTCCGGATAATAACCCGGTCATCGCAAAGTATTTCAGCTTTTCCCTTTAACATTGTCGCCATGGTAGATTTTCCTGCTTCAGAGTGTCCGGCAAAAAGCAAGCCTTGTCCGTTAAAATTAACTCCGCAGGAATGCAGATAACAACCCTCTTTATCCGCTAATATACGCGCTAGTAAAATCTGATCCGTAGGAAAAAGCGTAAGCGAAGACAATCCCCCTTTTTTAAAAGTATCTTCCTGGTCATTATAAATCCTGGCCCGGGTATGATCCTGGTTAAAAACAACCGCCCGATGAAGAGCCTGGTTATCTTTATCCGAAGAAATTCCTAGATATATCCAGGAATTTTCTTTTTTATAAATTGCCCACGGCACTTTTCGATAAACCTCGGTTCCTAAATCTTTACCGTTAAAATCAGGTAAAAAAAACTGATGCCGGATTAAAACCATATCCTCTGCCGGCCCGGATACCTCAAACTGTTTAAGCTTAGAATGAAATGTCCCTTCCTTAATAGGAATGTCCGATTCTACCTGTAAAGTAATATCCGCAACCCGATAATAACGCCGGTGATTTCTTTGCCAGTTTTCTTTAAAATTCTTATTCTCCTTAGCCACCGCGCAAAGATAATCAACTTTCGCATTGAAATTCCGATGCTCTAAATACCCATAAACCGGGCAAATCCGGCAATCTTTGCGTAACGCGCAAGAACCGCAATTATTCTTAGATTCTTCGGCAATTTTAATTTTAGTGGCTAAAGAAGGAATAAATTTTTCCCAACCCTGGCTAAAATTTCCTTTTCTTAAATCATACCGTAAGTTTGGGTCTTTAACAAAACAACAAAAAGACATCTTGCCGTAAGGGTCAATATGAAAATCTCGCCTGGTATTTATACAGGCAGAAAATAAATAATCGCTCCCATTGCCGCAACAATTGTGTTCTGCTTGCTTTTGAGCTTGATCTTCATAGGCTAAATCCGGCTGGTCCAATCCAACTACTTCCTGAGGCGGCAGCCTTTGACGGATTATTTCTGCGTTTCTTGCTTGATCACCGGATGCTGAAAGATAAAGCCAGGCAGCGCCAGTCCGGTAATGCTTGCTTAAGGTTTGGGCTAATTTCTCCATATCCTTAAACTGATGATAATTATCCTTCATTGGGATAAGCTGGACCATAAAGCCTGCTTTCGCTTCTTTTAAATAGGCAAATCCGGCCAGGGTTGCTTCAAATGAACCGGGATTACGCGTAATATGATCATGCACTTGCCTGGTCGCTCCGTAAAGAGCAACCATTTTAGTCCCCGGCCTTTTCATTAACTGCGCAATTTTTGGAGTAATTAACGTGCCGTTGGTATTCAGGGAGTAAGTTGAACTATTAGAAGTAATATAATCAAATATCTCCAAGAAATCCGGCCGCAGCATTGGCTCGCCGCCTGAAATAGACCATCTGCGGCAACCAAGAGATTTTGCTTCATCAACAATGCCTTTAATTTCTTTTAAAGAAAGTTCGTCTTTTTTTTCTTTTGAATCAGAAGGAATACTTAACCAACAATGGCGGCAATTATTATTACAACGATAGGTAAGGTCAATCGTCCCCTCAAGAGGCAAACGGAGAAAATTATTTATTTTTTTTATTTCCAGATAACCTTGCGCCATATTTAAGATACTGCCCAGGCATTACAAGTAGTAGGGTGGCAAAGATTATCCGAAGGTATTTGCTGGCACATATTCTGATGGTAACCCGGGCCAAAAGGCCCATATGGCGTGTTTTTGCACGCGGCCAACAACCCCTCCTCAGATTTACATCTGATAATAATAACCAATTTCGGCTTAACCCATTTATTTTTCTTCATTATCCACCTCCAGTTACGACATCGTAACCCAGTCGCAGGCATTACATCGCGTCCCAAAACCAGGCACTCCGGCATAACCGCTCATACAAGCTTGAGCCGAACGCACCGGGCCATTACCCCAATTCATAGACGCTTTACAAGTCGTCAACACCAATTCGCTGGCATCCGCGCCCCGCCTCAATACTGTCAGAACCGGCTTATCCCACTTTTTTTTCTTCATAAACCACCTCTTTCTGATCTAATTTATATAAATATTATAGCCTACAAAATCGAAGATACAACAACAAACAGGGAGAAATCAGCTTACTCTTCTTCGTTTCCTCTTAGCTTAAATATTGCCTTAAAAGGAATATAGATAAACCGCAAGTGATACAAAAGATTAGTCCTTTGAGCATACGGTTCAAAGCCGTAATATTTAGCAAACTGTTCTCTAGGTATATTAAAAATATAGATTAAGGGTTCCCAAAAACTATCGTATAAAAGAAAATGCGATTTTAAGTAAAGATTTTTATTAAGCGCCGGGCTATCCTGGTTGGCAAAGCTATTTTTTTCAATAAACCTCTGAATAAGTTTCTTTTTTAAAGGCGATAACCTTAATTTATTCCCGGCTTCAAGAGGCATCTTAACACCGCTTAAAAATTCCGCCTGATAAAGAATAAAATATAAACAGGAACAAAGCTTATATTTCTTACTCATTTTAGAACAGTAATCCCAATCAAAATCTACTCCATA
>JAQTRA010000003.1 GCA_028712045.1 Candidatus Omnitrophota bacterium
GCCTTTAAATTCCCGGGAAAACTGCACGCGGATAAAACCTGAAAAATCATCCAGGTCTTTTTGCGTAATCGCGTCATTGTTAACTATCGCGACCACCTTATCTTCGGCAAAAACATAATGGCTCGGGTTTAAAACGCAAAATAAAACACTAAGATACAACCCGATGGCTAACTTAAAATTAATTATTTTCTTCATTAAATACACCTGCTTTCTTAAAATTAACAATAGCTTCTTTAAGCAGCCGGCAGTAAAGATCAAAACCTACTGCGGCGATAAAGCCATGCTGTTGTTGGCCCAAAAGGTTTCCGGCGCCGCGAATCTCAAGATCCTCCATGGCAATATTGAATCCTGAGCCTAAGTCACTATTGCTCTCAATTGCCTGCAGCCTTTTCTTAGCATCTGCTTCCAGCAAGGCATTTTGAGGAATCATAAAATAAGCGTAAGCCGAACGGTTAAACCTGCCTACCCGGCCGCGTAACTGATGCAAATCGGATAAACCAAACATCTGCGCGTTATTCACAATGATAGTATTCGCATTGGGAATATCAATTCCGGATTCAATAATCATGGTTGAGATTAAAACATCAATCTCGCCATTTATAAAATCTGACATTACTTTTTCTAACAACTTAGCCGGCATCTGGCCATGCGCCACAGCCATCCGCACATTAGCGGGTAAGCCCAGCGCCACTTTCTGCTTAATTTTATCCAGGTTAAGAATACGATTATGTAAAAAGAAAACCTGGCCGTGGCGCGCCAACTCCCGCGAAATTGCCTGGGAGACTAAATCAGGGTCATATTCTACCACAACCGTCTTAATAGGCAACCTATTTTGCGGCGGCGTATTAATTACCGAAAAGTCTTTTGCTCCCATCAAACTCATATATAAAGTACGCGGAATTGGCGTAGCCGTTAAAACCAGTATATCGGTAGTAAGTTTAAGCTTTTTTAACTTTTCCTTAGCCTGGACACCAAAACGCTGTTCCTCATCAACAATAACCAGGCCCAGATCCTTAAAACTTACATCTTCCGAAAGAAGCCGGTGCGTACCGATGACAATATCTACACTGCCCAGCTGTAAGTTTTTAATAATTTCGCTTTGCTCTTTTTGAGTTTTGAAACGGGAAAGCATCTGCACATTAACCGGAAAATTCTTTAACCGTTGAGTAAAATTCTTATAGTGTTGCTCAGCTAAAATTGTCGTGGGGACTAAATAAGCGACCTGCTTGTTATCCATTACCGCTTTAAACGCCGCCCGCATAGCTACCTCAGTCTTGCCATATCCGACGTCACCGCAAAGCAAGCGGTCCATCGGCTTAGTTGACTGCATATCCGCTTTAACCTCCTGCATCGCCTTAATCTGATCAGGAGTCTCGGAATAAGGAAATGTTTTTTCAAAATCAAGCTGCCAATCCGTATCCGGCGAAAACTTAAAACCTGCGGATGCCAAACGCATTGCCTGCAAACCCAGCAACTCCCAGGCCATCTTCTGAATACCTTTACGCGCCCGCTGCTTGACCCTCTCCCACTCTTTATTTCCTAAACGATAAAGTTTGGGCTTACGGGCGCAAAAGGCAATATATTTCTGCACCAAATGCATTGCCTCAACCGGAACATAAAGTTTTTCATTACGGTCGTATTCAATAACCAGATGATCTAAAAGACGATCCTGGAATTTAGCTTTTTGAATGCCCAAAAACTTTCCCACACCATGCTGATTATGCACTACAAAATCACCGACATTTAAATCCACAAAATTCTTTAAGGGGAATTCTTCGCTAAATGCCGGATTTTTAATACTGGTTGATTTCTTAAGGGGTAAAATAATAACAATATTATGCTGCCAAAGCGCCTGGCCATTGTCCGGATTAAATGTCTTCAGCGTTACGATTGTTTGATTATCTAATTCAATACGGATAGGTAACTCAAAAGAAATCGGAAAAATATCAATAATCATCCCGCGGCGCGCGAAATCACTCTCAGCCAGAACCTGGTCTTGCCTTTTATAGCCAAAATCAACCAGGTTTTTAGACAATACCTCTAGGTCGATATTTTGCTGCAGATATAATTTGAGAGATTTAAATAGCATAAATAAAGGGGACGTCCTCTTTGGGGACACCCTATGAAATAGGGTGTCCCTTTGGAGGACGTCCCCCTATTCCCTTCTATTTGGAACCTTTGCGGCTCCAAGCCAATACTAAAGGTGAAGCAATAAAAACCGTAGAATACACACCGGAGATAAAACCCACAAATAAAGCAAAGGCGAAATTACTTAAAACCTCGCCACCATAAAGTAATAACGAGATAACCACCAGAAGCGTTACCCCGGAAGTAAGCAATGTCCGCGCCAAGGTTTGGTTTACGCTTAAATTAATCAATTCCTTTAATGGAAGCTTGCGATTTAAACGGGCATTTTCACGCACCCGGTCATAAATAACAATAGTATCGTTAATCGAATAACCAGCGATAGTTAAAAAAGCAGTGACGCTTAAAAGGTCAATCTGGCGGTTAGTAATCACCAGGAAACCTAAGGCCACTAATACGTCGTGTAAAATAGCAATTACGCCTGCCGCCGCAAAGTTTATATGTTTAAACCT
Source organism: Candidatus Omnitrophota bacterium (assembly GCA_028712045.1). The sequence goes on from JAQTRA010000003.1 coordinate 2,598, forward strand.
GAAGCTGACATAAACCAAAATCCCCACCAAAGACCAGATTAAAGCTGCGATAGCTTTACTTTTCAGGTGCTTTCCTGCCACCGGCCCAACTCGCTCAATCCTTAATATCTGGATATCCTCATTGGGAAAATTCTCTTTTAGTTTATCCGTTAATATCTGATTTTTATCTTCCGAAGTACGGATCAGAATAACTTTGGGGTTATCCTTAAACTGCTGGATAGTGGCATCGGCTAAATTTATATCTTTTAATACCTGGCGCACCTTATCCACTGCAGGAGGAGTCTTAAAACTATACTCCTGCAGCTGGCCTCCGGCAAAATCAATACCATAGGCTGCTGGCCCTTTCTTAACGTACGAAAAAAGCCCAACCGCAATAACAATAATTGATAAACAATAAAATATTTTTCTTTTGCCAATAAAATCAAGTTTAGTTTCACCAATAAACTTAAGCATGGGCAAACTTTTGAGCCAGCCTAAATTAAGTAAAAGCTCAAAAATTACCCGGGTAACCACGATAGCCGTGAACATACTGGCTAACAAACCAATGGTCAAGGTAACCGCAAAACCACGGATAGGCCCGGTACCAAACTGAAACAATAAAAACGCCGCAATTAGAGTAGTAAGATTGGAATCAAATATTGCACTAAAAGCGCGTGAATAACCATTGCCGATAGCAGTGCGTAAATTCCTTCCCGCAGCTATCTCTTCCCGGATGCGCTCGTTAATTAAAACGTTAGCGTCCACCGCCATACCTAAAGATAAAGCAATACCGGCAATACCCGGAAGGGTCAGGGTTGCGGATATTCCCGGAAATAAAACCGGCAATAAACCTAACCCGCCAAGGATCATCAAAAGGTTCAGCAATAAAGCAACATCACTGACTAACCCCGCCAAAAGATAATACCCGGCCATAAAAATAAAAACTAAAAGCCCGCCGATTAGAGCAGCTTTCACGCCTTTATTGATCGAATCCTGGCCTAAAAGCGGGCCGACAGTCCTTTCTTCTTCAACATACATCGGCGCAGGTAAAGCACCCACTCTTAAAATAAGGGCTAAATCCTGCGCAGCCTGGGCATCAAACCGTCCGGTAATTACTGCTTCGCCGGAGGGGATAGCTTCTCTAATCCGCGGAGCAGATTGAACTTTACCATCTAACACAATCGCCAAACGGCTACCAACATTAGCCGCAGTTATCTCGGCAAATTTTTTAGCGCCGGCAGCATTAAACTGTAAAGCCACAATCGGCTCATTAAATTGGCTCTGATCAAAACGAACTGAAGCGTTAGTTAAAGCATCACCGACTAACACCGCCTGTTTAACCAGTAACAACGGTTCATTCTCATCAAGAGTATATTTTAATTCAAAACCATCAGCGATATTACCGGCAAGAGCATCCTTAAGCTTATTAGTATCGTTAGAAACAATTTTAAACTCCAGCATGGCAGTCTTGCCAATAAGATCAATGGCCCGCTGCCGGTCAGTAACGCCGGGCAATTGCACAACAATTTCATCAATACCTTGCTTTTGGATAGAAGTTTCCCTGACCCCAAATTCATCAATCCGGTTACGGATTATCTCTATTGCCCGATCGCAAGCATCAAGTTTTGCCTGGCCCTCAAGATGGCTGGTATCAACTTTAAGTAAAAGATGCATCCCGCCCTGTAAATCCAGGCCGAGATTAATGCGCTTAGATAAAGGAAAGGTATAGAAAGCGCACAACCCGACAATTCCTAAGATAAGTAGAATTTTGTAGATCAGTTTTCTTTCCATTGATTAAAACTCCTGTTTTTAAACTTCTTAAGCGTTTTGCGGCTTTTTAATATAAGCTACGCTGCTTTTCTCAATCTCGATTTTAACATTATCATCAACACGTAAGGTTAAGGTTTTGTCCTTAACATTAACCACCGTGCCATGAATACCGCCTAAAGTAACGATATCATCATTTTTACTTACGCCTGCCAGCATCTTCTGATGAGCCTTTTCTTTTTGTTTCTGCGGGCGAATAAGCAGAAAATAAAAAATAATGAAGATTAAGGCTAACGGAAAAAGCTGCACTAACGGATTAGCTACAGTTTGTTGTGGCATTTTGTTGCTCCTTTGATTTTATTTGTCTTTTTTTAATAAACTCTTCACGGTCACCGATAACTGCGCCCCGTTTTTTACCCAATGCGCAATACGCTCTTTCTTAAGCACCGCCACTCCGGTTGCCGGTTTATAATAACCTAATTCTTCGATCATCCGGCTGTCCCGGCCTTTGCGCTCATCAAATACCGTCACGCGAAAATGCGGTTTACCTTTGGGATTTTTTCCGATCCTTCTCAAACGAATATGTACGGCCATTAAACTGCTCCTTTCTTATCCTCTAATTGCTTCCAGCATAGCTTTAGCTTTATTCACTGATTCCTGATATTCTTTTTCCGGAACAGAGTCAGCGACAATCCCTCCTCCGGCCTGGACATAAGCAAACCCATCTTTTAAAACTATTGTCCGGATGGCAATGCAAGTATCCAGATTATGCGAAAAACTAAAATATCCGATTGCCCCGGCATATAACGAACGCCTTAAACTTTCCAGTTCATCAATAATCTCCATGGCGCGGATCTTCGGCGCCCCGGAAACAGTACCGGCCGGGAAAGCGGATTTCAGTACATCATAGATATCAAACCTTTTTTTGTCAAGTACCGCGCTTACTTCGCTGACTAAATGCATAACATGCGAATATTTTTCGACCCGCATAAAATCACTTACTTTAACCTTACCGGGCTGGCTTATCCGGCCCAAATCATTCCTGCCTAAATCTACCAACATCAAATGTTCAGCCCGCTCTTTTTCATCATTAACCAGTTCTTGCTCAAGCCGTAAATCGTCTGCCGCATTCCTGCCTCTCGGACGTGTCCCGGCAATCGGCCGTGTCTGGACTATTCCATCCTCACAACGCACCAGCATCTCTGGACTTGAGCCAATAATAAAAAAATCCTTAAGTTTTAAAAAATACATATACGGTGAAGGATTAAGCCGGCGTAAAGCGCGATAAATCCGAAAAGGGTCTTTTGGCGTCTTAACTTTAAAACGCTGGGATAATACGACCTGAATAATATCCCCTTTTTTTATATACTCTTTGGCCTGTTTAACTATTTTGATAAAAGCGGATTTTTTAAGATTGCTGCTCGGCTGAGAACTTTCAACTAAAGCATCCGGCTTATCCTGGATAGCAAAACAATTAAAATCATTATGTACTGATTCGATCTTTTTAACTGCCTGTTCATAGAGCTTTTTCTTATCCAGGCTATTGGAGGATTTTGGCAGGATAACATCATTGACAATCTTAATGGTATGATTAAGCCGGTCAAAAATAAGTAAACTGTTGGCTAAAATCAGCAAGGTATCCGGGATTTTAAGCGTATCTTTATTTTTATCCGGGATATTTTCAACGAATCTCACTGCGTCATAACCAATATAACCTACCAAACCTCCGTAAAAACGCGGTAAACCCGCAATTTCCACAGTACGGAAATCCTGCATTATTTTTTTAATTTCATCAAATGGCGTTTGGCTGGTTACAAAACTTTTAGTTTTATGCTTTTGGCAATCAATAATCTGAATATTCTTGCCCCGGCTTTTAAAAATTAGCTTCGGGTCAAAACCTAGAAAAGAATACCGGGCAATCTTTTCCTGCCCCTCTACAGATTCCAGTAAAAAAGCATAGTCACCATGTTTAATCTTCAGATAAGCAGAAACCGGCGTATCCAGGTCAGCGTTAATCTCCTTATAAACCGGGATTACGTTTGCCTTTTTGCTATATTCTAAAAATTCACTTAAACTTGGCTTAATCATTACTTGATCTTGCGGTAAAAACAACTCCGATTACCGGTGTGGCAGGCTGCCCCTAATTGGCGCACTTTAATTAAAAGCGCATCCTTATCGCAATCATAAGCCACTGATTTGATAAATTGAAAGTGCCCGCTGGTTAATCCTTTGACCCAATATTCTTTCCGGGAACGCGACCAAAAACAACTTTTACCTAATTTTAAACTCCGGCGTAAGGATTCCTTATTCATATAAGCAACCATTAATACTTCGCTGTTCTTATAATCCTGAATAATCGCCGGGATTAATCCGTTTTTATCAAACTTTAAGGAACCTAATTTAAATTTTATTTTTTTCATAATCTTATTGCTACCCCTTTCTGCTTTAGGTAGTCTTTAACTTGGCCTACAGAATATTCCGAGTAGTGAAAAAGCGAAGCCGCTAAAGCAGCGTCTGCTCCGGCCTGGGTAAAAACATTATAGAAATCTTCCAGTTTTCCGGCGCCGCCGGAAGCAATCACCGGAATGTTCACTTTAGCGGTTACTGCTTTGGTTAATTCCAGGTCATAGCCGTTTTTTGTGCCATCATAATCCATGCTGGTTAAAAGGATTTCCCCGGCGCCTAAGCGGGCAACTTTTTCGGCCCAAACCAAAGCATTGATCCCCGTTGGGGTCCGGCCGCCATTAATATAAACCTCCCAGATATTACCCTCTTTTTTAGCATCAATCGCCACAACAATACATTGGCTGCCGAATTTTTTCGCCGCGCTGCTGATTAGTTCCGGAAACTTAACTGCCTGAGTATTAATGGATACTTTTTCAGCGCCCGCATTTAAAATATTTTTTACATCCGCGATATCTCCCACGCCGCCGCCGACTGTAAAAGGCAGGAAAATATTGCGGGCTATTTTTTCAACTAAAGCCAGTAAGGTTTTGCGGTTTTCAAAACTAGCGGTAATATCCAAAAAAGTAAGCTCATCAGCTCCCTGGGCATCATAAGCCTTAGCCACTTCAACCGGATCCCCGGCATCGCGTAAGCCCAAAAATTTAACCCCTTTGACTACGCGGCCTTCTTTAATATCTAAACATGGAATAATGCGTTTAGTAAGCATAGCTTTGCACTCATCCTGGCCCTAAACTAATAGAGCAGAACCACGAGTGGGTAACCTTACTTTACTTTCTTCTCCAGATATACTTTTAAAGCTGTCCAAGTCTTTTCGCCGACCTTGCCATCCGCGGAAAGATTATTGGCTTTCTGAAAATCCCTGATTGCCTGGCGGCTTTTTTTACCAATTTTACCATCAACCGTTCCGGAATAATAACCGGCATTTTTTAAAGCCGTTTGAATTTGCTTGGCATCTGGCTGCCCTTTAACCTCAGGTAACTCACTGCTTAATGCTGACTGATCCAAACTACCTGCCTCTTCAACTTTAGCTGGTTCCTGTGATTCCAGTGCTGAAACCTGGTTTCTCAAACCCTGAATTTCCAAATCCTTGTTCTTGCGAGCGGTAAAACAACCACTTAAAGAAATAACAAAAATCACTACTAACCCCAACAACCATACTCTCTTTCCCATATACCCCTCCTTGTTTACCTAAACACACCCGCGCAATTCCAATTAGCGCGGGGTGTTTTATTTTATCTTTAATGCCTCGGCCAAAGTAAACTTACCTTCATATAAAGCCTTGCCGATAATTACCCCGGACAAGCCTTTTTTCTCTAAACTCTTAAGTTTAGTTAAATCTTTTAAACTTGCCACTCCTCCAGAAGCAATAACATCTAATCCGGTTTTTCGGATTAACTCCTTAATTCCCAGGACATTCGGGCCGACTAAAGCGCCATCCTTGGAGATATCGGTATAGATCAACTGCTTAAACCCTATTTCTTTTAACTCTCCGGCAAAATCCAATACTGTCTTGGAAGCTGAATTGTTCCAGCCCTGGGTTAAAACCTTGGTTTTCAAAGCATCAATGCTGACAATAATTTTTTCGCCAAATTTCTTCCAGGCTTTTTTCAAGAATTGCGCATCATTTGCCGCCCGCGTACCCAGGACAACCCTTTGCGCTCCCAGGCTAAGCAGTTGAGCAATCATCTCCAGGCTTCTGACTCCGCCTCCGAATTCAAAAGGCAGGCCAACTTTTTGGGCAATCTCTTTTACTATCAACAGGTTTTTCGGGGCTCCGCTTGAGGCGCCATCTAAATCGACAACATGCAAAAACTGCGCACCTTGCTTAGCCCAATGCTTAGCTACTTTTATCGGGTCATGAGAATAAACTTTTTCACGATCAAATTTCCCCTGAAAAAGCCTGACCACTGCGCCATTCCTTAAATCTATCGCTGGTATAATTAACATTTTTCTACAAAATTCTTAATTATTCTCTGCCCGACTGCCTGGCTCTTCTCCGGGTGAAACTGTACCCCGAAAATATTATCTTTGGATAAAACACAGGGAAATTCCAGGCCATAATCAGTAGTTGCGGCAATCACCGATTTAAGAGCCGGATCAGGATAATAGGAATGACAAAAATAAACCTGCGGGCTATTAATAACCCCATCCAATAAAGCGCAATCCTGGGCCAGGACTTTCAGGTTATTCCATCCCATATGCGGGATTTTCTGGCCGGATTTCGCGCTGAATTTAACCACTTTGCCCTCGAGCAAACCTAATCCTTTATTTTTTTTAGCCTCCTGGCTTTCTTCCAGTAAAAGTTGCAACCCTAAGCAAATTCCTAAAAATGGCTTTCCCTTGTTTACCTGCTCTTTAATTATGGCAACCAAGCCTTGCTTAATTAATTCTTCGATTGCATCATCAAAAGCCCCTACTCCCGGCAAGACTAATTTATCCGCTGATTCTATTTCGCTTTTTTTGTTGGTAACAACTGCCCTGGCTCCGGAAAGCTCTAAAGCTTTAGCCACGCTATGAATATTACCCATACCATAGTCAATAATCGCAATCTTCATTAATCAATCACGCCTTTAGTCGAAGGGATACCTTTTCTGCGCGGGTCGATTTGGGTAGCTTGATCCAGGGCAATGCCCAACCCTTTAAAAATAGGTTCTAAATTAGTATGCAAATCCTGGCTGAGTAAATCAACTTTAATATTTAAATTCATACCCAAGTGCTTAGCAAAAGACTCAAAAAAATGCTCCGCATCTTTTAAAGCATAGCCTTCTTTATCATCAGCCGGATAAGCTGCTTGAGGTTTAGATAATTTAAACGAACCTCGGCCGCTAATATCCACTATAACCGTGGCCGTCACTTCTTCCATGGGCACGGAGGCTGAACCAATACGGTTGATCCCCACTTTTTCACCGAGTGCTTTCTTAAAAACCTGACCCAAAACTATCCCCAGATCTTCATTAGTATGATGAATATCAATATTAAAATCCCCCCAATTAACTATTGCCTCCAGATCAAAATGGCCCCAGTAAGCAAATAAATCTAACATGTGGTCAAGCAGGCCGATACCGGTTTTGATTTTTCTAACTTCTGTACCGTCAATATTTAATTTAATCGATATCTCGGTTTCTTTGGTTTTTCTGACAACTTCGGCAATTCTTTCTTCCATCAAATCTCCTTGGATTATAAAAATCTTACTTTTACGGAATCCACATGCTTGTGCAGGCCCTCGATACCAGCAATCTTTTCTATTGGCTCCCGCATCTTTTCCAGCGCTTTTTTGGAATAGCTGATAATATGGCTACTTTTAATAAAATCAAACACAGATAAACCGGAGAAAAATCTGGCTGTGCCGGAAGTCGGTAAAACATGGCTTGGCCCGGCAACGTAATCTCCTACTGCGGTCGGGCTATAAGGCCCCAGGAATATTGCTCCGGCATTTTTAATAGATTTAACCAGCCGGTTAGGATTCTGCACCAGGATCTCTAAATGCTCAGGAGCTATTTTATTGGCAATCTCACAAGCCTGTTCTAAGTTTTTGGTTAAAATAATATAACCGTTACTGCCATCGGTTTGAGCTTTTACTTCTTTGGCCAGGCTTTTTGAGTTAGTAATTAATATTGCCAGGCCTTTGGCATGCTCGGCCTGGGCACGTAAATCGGCAATAATAAATTTCGGGTCGCTAAAACGATTAGCGATAATCACGAGCTCCGTGGGGCCGGCAATCATATCAATATCCACGCGGCCAAAAACCTGCCGCTTGGCTTCGCTGACATAAACGTTCCCCGGGCCAACAATCTTATCTACCCTGGGGATAGTTTTAGTCCCATAAGCTAAAGCCGCGATTCCCTGGGCTCCGCCCACGCGATAAATCTCATCTACTTTTAAAAGATCCGCAATAACTAAAATATGCGGATTAATGAACCCGGATTTATCCGGAGGAGTGATCAGGACGATTTTCTTGACTCCGGCCAGCTTAGCCGGTAATACCGTCATATATACAGTAGAAACCAGTGGCGCGGTCCCGGCCGGAATATAAACCCCGACTTTTTCTAAAGGCGTATAATTTTCACCTAAGACGATACCTTCAGAACCTTTAAGCCTCCAGGATTTACGCAACTGCTTATGATAAAAACGGTTTACATTATCAATAACCACTTTTAAAGAAGCAACAAAATTCGGGCTGATATTCTGATAAGCACCGCTTATCTCGATCTGAGAAACTTTCAACTGCCGCAAACTAAGCTTAACTTTATCAAATTTGCGCGTATATTTAAGCAAAGCATCATCGCCAAAAAGGCGCACATCATCGATAATCTTTTTGACCTTGTCTTCTACGCGGGTATTTCGCGCTAAACCCCGGAGATAAATTTTCTCAATTTTCTTGCTGTTGGCTTTTATAATTTTCATTTATTTATCCGCTTAGTTATCTAATTCTTTATTATATCCCTTAATTTCTCAAATACCAATGTAAAATTATCCGGCTGCGTTCCACCGGCTTGGGCAAAATCCTGCCTGCCTCCGCCTGAGCCACCAATCAAAGGCGCTACCTGGCGAATTAATGCCCCCGCATCCAGGCCTTTAGCTAATAAATCCGGCGTAACCGCAATAACCAGAAAAGCTTTTTTCTGTTGCTTATCAATCGAACCTAAAACAATAACTGCGCCAGATATTTTTTCTTTTATTTTATCCGCTAAAATCCTTAAAGCCTGCATATCCAGATCATCTTCCAGAGAGAAAATAGTATTAACCCCATTCATCAACACCTTCTTATCTATCAGCCTGGGTAATGCATCAGCTAAACTATTGGCCACCTCAATACTACGTTTTTTTTCGTCTTTTTTTAATTCCTGTAACTTTTGCAGTTTAGTTGCTTCGGCAATTGCCTTTTGCTCTTCCTCTTTAATAAATTGTTCTGCGAAACCAGCCGTAACAGCCTCAATCCTTCTGATGCCGCTGGCCACTGAACCCTCGCTGATTATTTTTATAAGCCCAATTTCACTAATATTATCCAGATGTGTTCCTCCACATAACTCTTTAGAAATATCTCCGATCGTAACCACGCGCACATTGTCACCGTACTTTTCTTCAAAAAACGCTAATGCTCCGGCTTGCTTTGCCTCTTTTAAAGCCATCTCTTTACAGTTTACTGCCTGATTTTTAACCAGGCAACTATTCGCCACTTCTTCAACCCGGGAAATCTCCTCTTTAGAAAGACCTTTAAAATGCGTAAAATCAAAACGAAATTTCTCTGCGCTCACTAAAGAACCCTGCTGTTGAACATGGTTTCCTAAAACCTGCCTTAAAGCCGCCTGCAATATATGCGTGGCAGTATGGTTCTTAGCAATATTTAACCTGCGCCGGGCATCTATCTGCGCCACTACCTGATCGCCTTTTTTAAAACTACCCGAACTAACTTTTCCAATATGTAAAAAAACATTATTAATTTTCTGCGTATCTAAAACTTCAAAAACATTTTTTCCATTTGTCAGTTTCCCGGTATCTCCCACCTGGCCGCCGGATTCTGCGTAAAAAGGAGTCTGCTCTAAAACAATCTCTAAGCTGTCTTTGGCTAAAACTTCATTTACTTCTTTACCGTCTTTTAAGATAGCCAAAATTTTAGTTTCCGCAGAATTTTCTTCATAACCGACAAACTTACTATCTTGAACTTTTATAGCTAAACCTTTAGAGCCGAATACATCGCCTTTCATTGCGCTGCCTACCTTGGAACGCGCTTTTTGTTCTTTCATGGCTTGCTCAAATTCTTTCTCTAAAACTTGTTCAAAATCTTTCTGGGGAAAATCTATAACCTGGTTATCCAGCCATTCTTTAGTTAACTCCAGAGGTATCCCATAAGTGTCATAAAGTTCAAAAGCAACTTTACCGATGCCTGCTTTTTTTTCTGCGGTATCTTTTACCAAACGAGCATAAGCAGTAAACGCATTCTTAATAATTCTCGGCGCATCTTCCAGAGTATCAATAAATTTTTTTTCTTCCGCTAAAACTACCTGGGAAATATCTTCGCGCCGCTTAGTTAGCTCAGGATAAGGTTTCTGCATTATTTCCGCCAGTATCATTACTAAACGATAAAGAAAAGGCCTCTTAATCCCCAGATTATTCAAATGGAGGATGGATTTACGTATTATTTTTCTTACTACATATCCTCTTCCTTCATTGGAGGGTGTTATCCCGTCATAGATAGAAAATACCGCTGCCCTCAGATGGTCAGCTACAGCATAAAATAGCCTTTGGCTATCTTTTGGCTCCACTTCTAAGGAACGCTTAATCTCTTTAATTATCGGCTGAAATAATTCAGTCTCAAAATTATTCTGCTTCCCCTGCATTACCGCAGTTAACCTCTCCAAGCCCATACCCGTGTCAATATTTTTATTGGGCAAAGGCTCAATAGTTGCGTCATCCTTACGGTTAAACTGCGTAAAAACCAGGTTCCAGATTTCAACAAACCTGCCGCAGCTGCAAGATGGGTCGCAATTTTTTGCTTTACAGCCAACAGTTTGGCCAAAATCATAAAATATCTCTGAGCAGGGGCCACATGGCCCATTTGGCCCTTTGGTCTTAGCTTCAGCCGGCCAAAAATTATCTTTATCTCCTAACTTGACAATCTTTTTTTCCGGTATGCCTATTTTTTCTTTCCAGATCTTATAAGCCTCTGCATCATCCTGATAAACTGAAACCCAGAGCTTATCCTGGCCAATGGATAATTCTTTGGTCAAAAACTCCCAGGCCCAGCTAATCGCTTCTTCCTTAAAATAATCGCCAAAAGAAAAATTTCCCAGCATTTCAAAGAAAGTATGGTGGCTGCTGGTTTTGCCTACCTTCTCTAAATCATCGGTACGCAAACAACGTTGGGCGGTTGCCGCGCGCTTAAACCCGGCATCAAAACCCATAAACTCTTTTTTAAACTGATTCATACCGGCAGGAGTGAACAAAACCGTGGGGTCATCTTTAGGAACCAAAGAATCACTTTCGATAATCTTATGCTTCCTGGCTTTAAAAAAAGTTAAAAATTTTTCCCTTAAAATATCTGCGGTCATAATCCCTTTACGATCTGGCTGGAAATGTCAGGAGAGAAACCCCGGCGGATCAGATACCCGTATACCCGCGCTTTTGCCTTAAGTAATTCTACGCCTTTAATTCTTAGGAATCTTTGCTCAGCCAGCTGCCTGGCTACGGCCTCTTCGTTATAGTTCTCTTTTGCCTGAACAACTGCCGTTTCAATAACTTCTTTAGCTAAACCCTTGCCAACTAATTCCTGCTTTATCCGCCTTAGGCCAAATGGCCGTTTAAGCCGGGAAGCTACCCAGCTTTTAGCAAAAATCCGATCATCGATAAATTGCTTATCTTTGAGGAAACTTAAAGTATCCTGAATTATACTTTCAGAGAATTTCTTCTGCCTTAAGCGCGCAGCTAGCTCATTTTCGCTGCGCAGGCGGAACTTAAGCAGTAAAAAAGCATACTCTTTTGCCGCTTGCAGGTTATTCGGCTTGGCTAAATTTTTTACGCACTGCTTTTTCAATATCTTCCTGTAACTTTGGATTCTCTTTTAAGAATTTTATTGCCGCATCCCTACCCTGGCCCAATTTCTTATCCTCAAATGAAAGCCAGGTCCCAGCCTTAGCGATTACTTCCAGGCTAACACCCGCGTCAATAACTGCTCCAGTCTTGGCAATCCCCTCATTATGCAGAATGTCAAACTCCGCCTCACGAAATGGCGGGGCAATTTTGTTTTTAACTACCTTCACCCGGACATGGTTACCAATAATTTTATCCCCATCTTTTAAATAAGCAATTCTGCGCACATCTAACCGGACTGATGAATAAAACTTTAATGCCCGGCCGCCAGGAGTTGTTTCCGGCGAACCAAACATAACTCCGATTTTTTCTCTTAACTGATTAATAAAAATTACCGTAGTGCGTGATTTGCTGATTGAGCCCGTCAGCTTACGCAAAGCCTGCGACATCAGCCTGGCCTGTAAACCCATATGCGAATCGCCCATCTCACCTTCAATTTCAGCCCGCGGAGTTAACGCGGCCACAGAATCAACGACCACTAAATCTACAGCGTTAGAGCGCACCAAAGTTTCGGTAATCTCTAAAGCCTGTTCGCCAGTATCCGGCTGAGAAATTAAAAGATCATCTAAGTTCACGCCGATTAATTTAGCGTAAGTTGAATCAAAAGCATGCTCTGCGTCGATAAATGCCGCAACCCCGCCTTTTTTCTGAATCTCTCTTATTGCCGTTAAAGTAAGCGTGGTTTTTCCGGAAGCCTCCGGCCCAAATATCTCCACCACTCTGCCCCGCGGAAGCCCGCCAATACCTAAAGCCAGGTCAAGAGTAAGCGCGCCAGTGGAAATAGATTCAATATTTGCCTTGATATGTGAGCCCAATTTCATAATTGAGCCCTTGCCAAACTGCTTTTCTATCTGCAAAAGCGCCAGATCTAACGCCTTTTGACGGTCTAAGGTGTCTATTGCCGCATCTTTTTTCTTCTCTACTGTCATTTTAATCCTCCACTTTTAAATTTGAATTAGTATTATAACCTGCCTAAATTACCCTGTCAAACAATAAAAATCCCTCCTTTCTGCTTCAATAGACGCAGAAACAAAAGAAATCTAACACAAAAAATATCGTAACTTTTCGCCAGCTTGACATTACTCATGAATTATGCTAGATTTAGTGATTATGGAAGAATTGAACAAGCTAAAAATAGAATTGGAACGCACCAAAGCAGAGTTAAGCATTCTCTATGAGATCTCCAATGCTATGCGGACCACTTTAAAATTAGATGAAATCCTCTATATTATCCTTACCGGAGTTACGGCGCATACTGGCCTGGGGTTTAACCGGGCCATGCTTTTTTTGGTAAATGAAAAAGAAAAGATTATTGAGGGTGTAATGGGAATCGGCCCGGAAAGCGGTGAAGAAGCAAATGCTGCCTGGACTAAAATTGAACAGGAAAAAATGGGTTTAGAAGACTTAATTAATGCTTTTAAGAACTCTAACGTAACTTTAGAATCAGGGTTTAACCGGCAGGTAAAAAATCTTAAAATACCTATGTTTGCTAAAGAAGAGAACCCGCTTTCTTTGGCAGTTTTAGAAGGCATGCCGCTGCATTTAGTTGGTAAAACTATTCAGCATTATCAAAACTCTCCGGTAATCAAAATGCTAGAAAGCGATGAACTGGTATTTATGCCTTTAAAAGCAAAAAACCGGGTTAACGGCATCATTGTGGCTGACAATTTTATTACTAATGACCCGATCACTAAAGATGACTTGCGTATGCTCACCATGTTAGCTAACCAGGCAGGCTTAGCCATTGAAAACTCGCAACTTTATGAGAAAACTGTATACCATGCGCATTCAGATTATTTAACTAACCTCTGGAACCACGGTTATTTTCAGCTTCTCTTGCAAAATGAACTTGAGAAAGCCAAAGCCACTAAAAACAAAGTAAGCTTAATTATCGCCGATATCGATGATTTTAAGATATACAACGATACGCTTGGGCATCAGGCCGGAGATAAAATATTAAAAGACTTGGCCCAGCTTCTGCGTAATCAATCCCGCAAAATAGACCTGGTTTGCCGATACGGAGGGGAAGAATTCGTAATCATTCTTCCGCAAACTGATAAAAATGAAGCTTTTATGATCGCTGAACGCCTGAGGATGGATATTCAGAAATATAACTTTTTAAATGAAGAAATATTCCCGAACAAAATGCTTACCGTAAGCCTGGGGATATCCACTTTTCCTGAAGATGGGCTGCTTCCTGCAGAAATAATTACCTCGGCCGATAATTATCTTTACCAAGCCAAAAACAAAGGCAAGAACAATACCTGCTGTTCTTAAGCTGCTACTTGCTGAACCTGGCTCTCTTTTTCTTTATTGGGCGATAATTTTACTGAAACAATCTTAGAAACTCCTGATTGCTCCATAGTAATACCATACATAATATCCGCATTAACAATAGTTTTCTTATTATGCGTAATTACAATAAACTGTGAAGTTTTGGAAAATTCCTGCAGGACCCGGGAAAACCGGTCAACATTAGCTTCATCCAGCGCCGCATCAATTTCATCCAGGATACAAAATGGCGAAGGCTTAACTTTAAATATCGCAAAAATCAGCGCAATCGCCGACATAGTTTTCTCTCCGCCGCTTAACAATAATACATTCTGCAGTTTCTTGCCCGGAGGCCGGCAGATAATCTCAATTCCCGACTCTAAAGGATCCTGTTCATCAAGTAAAAATAGCTGGGCATCCCCACCGTTAAAAAGCAGGCGGAAATAATTCTTAAACTCTACTTTTACTTTTTCAAATGTTTCCATAAACATCTGTTTAGTGGTGCGGTTAATTTTAAGAATCGCCTGATGCAATGATTCTTTGGCAGTTAATAAATCTGTCTGTTGCTGGATTAAAAAATCATACCGCTGCTTTAACTCATCATACTCTTCAATAGCCACCAGATTAACCGAGCCATAGGAATCCAGCTTCTTTTTGAGTTCGTTGCTCTGGTTTAAAAGTTCCTGATAATCTAATTCCTTGCCTAACTCCAGGCAAAGGTCTAAATCAATCTTATAAGCCGAAAGCATCCTCTCTTTAATTGTCGTATAACGGTAATCCACATCTTTATCCTGCATTTTAAGGTCGTGCAGCCGGTTTTTAATCTGGTCCAGTTCTTTACGGTCGGCATCGATCTTACTCACCACGCCTACCGTGCTACTTGAAATTTCATTATACTTTACTTCGAATTCCGAAAGCGTGTTTTGCTTTTTCGTAATTTCAATTTTACTTTCTTCAATCTTTTCCTGGCACTTCGCAATCTCGGTTTTTAATATTTCCTGGCGCTGCTGGCTATCGCTGATTTGACGCTCGAGATTATCCAGGCTGGCTTGATCCTGCGCATAAGTCTCATCTAATATTTTTAAAGTTGCGGCATCAGAAGTAAAACGCTTATTTAAGGCCTCAATCTCGGTTTTAGTCTGAGTAAGCAACACTAAAACCTCTTCCCGTGATTTACTGTTTAAAGCAATCGCGTCTTCCTCTTGCACAATTGAATCCTGCCTTTGCCTTTCCTCATTATTTAAGTTAGAAACTTTAAGCTGGGCATCAATTAAATTTTGCTCAATTATCGAAACTTCACGCTGTAAATCAGATAACTCCATCACAATCACGTCTTCCTCTTCTTTGATTTTATTAAACTGCTCCTGGATCGTCGCCTGGCTGGATTCTTTGTTGGCTAAAGTAATCTGGTGATTATGCAGCTCTTCTTCTAAATTTACGGACATTTTGCTTAGCTCTGAAATACAGGTTTCGCGCACTACTTTAATATTCCTTAATTCGCCTAAATTCTCTTCCAGCTTTAAAATCTTTTCATCAATTCTCTGAGTATCCAACTCTATCGGTTTAGCTTCTCCGCTGATCTTAAAAGCTGCCTGCCCAAAATTTGCGCTATCCTGGTCATTTAAAACTCCCTGATTTTGGATTTTTACGACTAGGCCGGTTAAATTATCCTGGGGCAATTTATCTAAGTAAATTGTCGCATTTAATGATTCACCGATATCATCATATTTATTTCTTAATTTCTCCAAAAACTCTTTATGCGAAACTAAAGTAAGTTTTTCATTCTCCAGGTCAGTGATCCGTTTATTAATATCCGCTAAGTTTAACCCCTCTTGCTGAAGGCTGGTCTTGACATCGGAAATTTTCTGCTTAAAATCCTCTAAAATCTGACGGGTAACCTCTAACTCCTGATTAATCTTTTTCAAACTCTCCTCAATAATTGCTCTTTCTTCAAAAGCCTTAGCTTTTTCAATCTCTAACCTTTTCCGGCGGGCCAGGAAAACCTGGTGCTTAGAATTAAAATCTCCGATTTCATTATTAGTACTGGAGATCCTGGTTTCTAAATCTAGGATTATCTTTTTGCTCTCTGAGATAGCCTCTAAAGACGCTTTAATTGCTGCGCTGAGCTGGTCAATTTCCCCTTCCTTCTGCGTTAAAATAGACTGTTTGGCTTCGATATTTGCTTTAAGATTATTATATTCATCGCGGATTTTTTGCAGTTTTTCCTGGTCCTGAACTAACTTAAGCTTGGCCTGCTGGATCTGGCCGTCTAAAACCGCGGTATTTTCTACGATCTCATTAATGCGCTGCTGATTAAAACTGATATGCTCATTATTTCTGACTAAGCTATTCTCTAAACCAAGCATTTCCCCCCGTAAACTCATCATCACTTCTTCCAGGGACTTCAACTCCGATTGCCGATTCGCAATTTTAGCTTCTTGTTCGGTGAGGACAGCAATTAACTTAAGCTCATCTTTTTCTAAATCCCCTAGCTGGTTGATAATCTCATCTTTTTGCTTAAGCAAATTAATTTTATCAAAAGTGGCTAAATCAATTTCTTTTAATTTTAACTCTTCAAAAACTTCTTTATACCGGCGCGCTTTATTCGCCTGCCGCTCCAGAGAACCGATCTGGCGCTTGACTTCGATAACAATATCATTTACGCGTAGGAGGTTTTGCTCGGTCTCCTCAAGCTTACGCATGGTTTCTCTTTTCTGAGCTTTATATTTAGTGATCCCGGATGCCTCATCAAACACCACTCTACGGTCATCGGGGCGAGAACTTAAAACTAAATCAATTTTTCCCTGAGCAACAATCGAATAGCTCTCCGCGCCGATGCCTGTGCCTAATAACAGATCTAAAATATCCTTAAGCCGCACTGTGGCTTTATTCAGCATATACTCACTTTCGCCGCTGCGAAAAAGCCTGCGCGTAATCAACACTTCTGAATTATCAACATTAAAAAAACGGTTGGTATTATCAAAAGCAAGGCTTACTTCGGCCATACTCAAAGGTTCTTTATTATCCGTACCATTAAAAATAATATCCAGCATCTCTGAACCACGCAATGATTTCGCGGATTGCTCGCCTAAAACCCAGCGGATAGAATCAAAAATATTGGATTTACCGCAACCGTTTGGCCCGACCACCGCGGTAATCCCCGGCTCAAAATTCAACGTGGTTTTATCGCAAAACGATTTAAAACCAATCAGCTCTAATCTTTTAAAGTACATGTTTTAATCCTCCTTGCCCAAAAGGGCACACCCGCGCAATTCAAATAAACGCGGAGTGTTTTTGTGGCTGCGCCTGGTTATCTAACCAGGCATCAATTTTATCTTTTTTAAAACGCCATTGCCCCACTAATTTTAAAGCGGGTATTTTATTATGCTTCAACCAATCATAAATAGTCCGGCGGGTAACTTTTAAATAATCCGCCAAATCTTCGATCGTCATTAAATTATTGCTAACCATGCCAGCATTATAAATAAAATATTAAATCTTGTCAATGAGAATCTTTACATTCTTTAACATATGTATGGTATCAGCTACTATCTAGCCCATATTGATGCAGAAGTATGAATAATTAAATAATTGGGGTCGGATCTATTTTTCCGTAATTTAAAACGATAGAAAAATAGATCCGACCCCAATTATTATTTTCTTAAGGCTTCTTTAAAGGCTTTAGTTAACGCGGGAACTAACTGAAAAAGATCTCCGACTATGCCATAGGTGGCAATCTTAAAAATAGGAGCTTCGGGGTCTTTATTAATGGCAATAATAATCTTCGAAGATTGCATACCCACAAGATGCTGGATCTGGCCGCTTATCCCGCAGGCAATATAAATCTTCGGGCCCACGGTCCTGCCGGTCTGGCCAACCTGATGTGAATAAGGCATCCAACCGCTATCTACTGCCGCGCGGCTTGAGCCCACTGCCGCATCTAAAACATGCGCTAAATCTTCTAATAATTTAAAATTTTCCGCACTCCCCATCCCGCGGCCGCCAGAAACAATAATATCCGCTTCTGACAAATTCACTGTCGACTCAATTTCTTCAACAATATCTAAAAGCTTAGTCCGCGAAACATATAACGCGCTGGCAAAACTCTCTTTAATAATCTTTCCTTTACGTTTTTTATCCGCAGGCATCGGGGCAAATACTTTATGCCGGACAGTAGCCATCTGCGGCCGGTAATTCGGAGAAATAATTGTGGCCATGATATTGCCGCCAAAAGCCGGGCGGGTTTGTAACAATATCTTTTTATCCGGGTCAATATCCAGTCCGGTACAATCCGCAGTTAAGCCTGCCTTAATATTAATGGCTACGCGCGAAATTAAAGACCGGCCGATATTGGTTGCCCCGCATAAAAGAATCTCAGGTTTATATTTTTTTACTAACTCCACTAAAATATTTGTATACGGCTCATCCTGAAAATTCGCCAACTCCGGAGCTTGGACCAGATAAATATTATCCGCGCCGCAAAAGATCAATTCATCTAGCTGATCTTCAAGTTTATCCCCGATCAGGACTCCGCTTACCTGGCAATTTAATTTTTTAGCCAGCTCTTGAGCCTTGCCTAATAATTCATAGGAAACTGACTGAACCCGGCCATTTTTCTGCTCAATAAAAACCCAGATCCCTTTATAATCTTTTATATCCGGCAACTCACATTTCGCCGGAGTTTTTTCCAATAAAACCGCTTTAAATTTACAGGTATCTTTACAGGCACCGCAAAGGGTGCATTTATGCAAATCAATTGACGCCTTTTTATCCATCATCCGGATAGCATCAAACGGGCAAGCCTTTACGCAAAGCGTACAACCTGTACATTTCTCGATAATAATTGAAATCGACATCTTTAATTAACCTCGTCTTTAACTAAATCTACCAGTTGTTTAGCAACATCCGGGATTTCCCCCGTAAGCATCTGGCCGCCAACTCGATGCGCCGGAGTAAAAATTTTCACTACTTGAGTAGGTGAACCGCACAAACCAATTTGTTGCGGGTCTAAATCTAATTCCTTCTGAGTAAGCGTAGTAATCTTGGCTGATTTTGCTTTCATTAATCCTCTTAAGGAAGGAATTCTGGGCTCATTAATCTCTTTGACTACGGTTAAAAGTGCCGGAAGCGGAGTTTCAATAATTTCAAACCCTTCCTCAAGCATCCTTTCAACACGCATTATCTTATCAGTTGCCTCTTCTATTTTTTTAACATAAGTTACCTGCGGGATATTTAAATGTGTAGATATTCCCGGGCCAACCTGGGCAGTATCGCCATCGGAAGCCTGTTTACCGCAGATAATCAAATCAAATTGCCCTAATTTCTTAATTGCGCCGGCCAAAGTATAGCTGGTTGCCCAGGTATCACTTCCGGCAAAAGCCCGGTCACAAACTAAATACCCTTCATCAGCCCCCATAGAAATTGCCTCCCGCAAAGCAGCATCTGCCTGAGGAGGCCCCATGGTCACGATCATAACTTTACCGCCGAATCTTTCTTTTAAGCGGATAGCTTCTTCAATAGCATACATATCAAAAGGATTAATAATCGCCTTAACCCCTTCGCGCATCAGCGTATTAGTTTCCGGATTAATCCTTACTTCCGTAGTTTCCGGAACCTGTTTTATGCAAACGACAATGTTCATTGTTTAGCCATTTCCTTAATTAACTTTAAAGCAATGATATTGCGCTGAATCTGATTGGTACCTTCATAGATCTGAGTAATCTTCGCGTCACGCACGTATTTCTCAATCGGATAATCTTTCATATAACCATAACCGCCGAATAACTGCAAAGCATCAACCGAAACTTTCATCGCTACATCCGAGGCATACATCTTGGCCATGGCCGATTCCTTAGCCACGTCCTTAACTCCGGCATCAACCATTCTGGCAGTTGCATAAACTAAACCCCGCGCTGCCTCGACTTCCGTAGCCATATCCGCCAGCATCCACTGAATCCCCTGAAAACTAGAAATTGACTTACCAAACTGCACTCTTTCCCGGACATATTTTACGGCTAATTCCAGCGCGCCCTGAGCAATACCTAATGCCTGAGCCGCCACACCCGGACGGGACATATCAAAAGTCCGCATGGTAACAATAAAACCCATTCCTTCCTTCGCTAACAAATTAGCAGCTGGGATTTTACAATCCGTAAAAATTAACTCGCGGGTACTTGAGGCACGAATTCCGAATTTGTCTTCTTTCTTACCAAAAGTAAAACCAGGTGTTCCTTTTTCGACAATAAAAGCTGAAGCGCCACGCGCGCCCTTACTTTTATCCGTCATCGCGATAACCACATAAGTTTCCGCGTCCCCGCCATTAGTAATAAAATGTTTTAAACCATTTAAAATATAGTGGTCACCTACTTTTTTAGCTACGGTTTTAATCCCCGAGGCGTCAGATCCGGCTTCGGGCTCAGTAATGGCAAAAGCTGCCACTTTCTTGCCTTTTGCTAAATCCGGCAAATATTTCTTCTTCTGTTCGTCACTTCCAAATAAAACTATCGGGAATGTCCCCAGCGCGCTGGCAGCATAGCAAACAGCAATACCACCACAAGCCCGCGAAAACTCTTCGGTAGCCAAGCATAAATTAAAAACGCTGGTGGCAAATCCACCATACTCCTCAGGAATAAACAGGCCAAACATATCTGACTCAGCCATAACTTTTAAAACATCCCAGGGATATTCTTCGCTAATATCATATTTAGCCGCCACCGGGCGGATCTTATCTTCGGCAATCTTATGCGCCAAATCTTTAATCATTTTTTGTTCATCAGTCAATAAATAATCCATAATTTCCTCCGGTTAAATTAACAATTGAAAAATTATAACATAAAAAGATTATTTTACAATACTTTTAGCAGGGCAATCTCCTGGCAGTTGGGGAATTTGCAGCAGTTAATACACTCCGCCCAGATCTTGTGAGGAAGGTTTGCATGCTTGATGCGTTTAAAACCCATTTTTTTAAAAAATTCCGGTTTATAGGTTAAAACAAATATCTTTTTAGCTCCCAGGACAGCGGCTTCTGCTAAACAAGTAACCACCAAATCCTGGCCAATACCTTTACCCTGCACTTTTTTAGCTACCGCCAATGATTTAATCTCCGCCAAATCATCCCAGGAGATATGCAAAGCCGCACAGCCATAAATCTTGGCTTTTTCTTCATAGACCCAGAAATCACGAATAGATTCATAAAGCTCATTAAGTGAACGCGGCAACATCACATTTTGCTTAGCAAAACAACCAATCAACTCCTGAATCTGCTTAATATCTTTTATTTTAGCTTTTCTAATCATTTAAACTCCGTGCCTTTAGCCACAACCACAATTCCCGAATCACTAACAAAAAATCTTTTCTTATCTTCTTCCAAGTTAAAACCAATAATCATTCCCTGCGGGATACTTACATCTTTATCAATAATTGCCCGTTTAATTTTAGCATGCCTGCCGACATGAACGCTCTCCATTAAAATTGAATCATAAACCTCAGAGAAACTATTAATCCTAACGTTTGGCGAAAGTATAGAACGCTGCACCCGGCCTCCGGAAACTACGCAGCCTTCCGAAACTATAGAATCAAGTACCAACCCTACCCTGCCTTCTTCTTTATCTCCGGAGTGCACTGTCTTAACCGGAGGATACTGCTCCTGAAAAGTTCGAATCAGCCATTCCTGATCATAAAGATTAAACGTAGGATTAACCTGAATTAGCTCCATATTCGCTTCATAATAAGCATCAATTGTCCCGATATCCCGCCAATACTCCTGGCCTTTATCCTTATTGCAAAAATTATAAGCCACAATCTTCATCCCTTTTTTTAACATCTGGGGGATAATATCCTTACCAAAATCATGTGATGATTTATTATTTTTAGCATCCTCGAGTAACTCTTGCATTAAGACTGACTGGTTAAATACATAAATCCCCATTGAACCATATATCTTATCCGGCTTTCCCGGGATAGTTTTAGGATTGGCCGGCTTTTCATGAAAACCCGTAACCCGCCCGGCTGCATCCGCCTCAACCACTCCCAGATGTTTAGACTTAGTTTTATCGATTTCCACCACTCCCACCGTTAAATCCGCATTTTGCTCACGATGGACATCGATCATCGAATAATAATTCATTTTATAAATATGGTCGCCGGCTAAAATCAAAACCTCATCCGGCCGGTCCATTTCCAGGGTATAAAGATTCTGATAAATCGCATCCGCCGTACCCATATACCAGGAATCTCCCACGCGCTGCTGCGCCGGAAGCAGTTCGATAAATTGGCCCAACTCCGAAGGCAGGAAATTCCAACCTAAACGGATATGCCTCTGTAAAGAAGCAGACTTATACTGCGTAAGGATATAAATCTTACGCATCCCGGAATTAATGCAATTACTTAAGGTAAAATCAATAATCCGGTAGATCCCGCCAAAAGGCACTGCCGGTTTAGTGCGGTCTTTAGTCAAAGGCAAAAGCCGCTCGCCTTTGCCACCAGCCATAATAAAGGTTAAAACTTTACGCATCATTTGAAAAATGCTCCGATTATACCATGCCTAATCATCATCACTGCGATGGCGGCCAATAATATATACATGATCTTGGAAAATGCCCGGGTTCCGCTAGGGCCGATAATCTTAATAATTGAATCTGCTTTAATTAAGGTAAGCCAAACAAAAAACATATTTAAAATTAAAGATACTAAAGTAGCCAGGGCGCCAAAACTATTCATCATCATCAGTGTAGTCGTTAACACTGCCGGCCCGGTAATTAACGGCGTGCCTAAGGGGAAAACCCCCACATCTTTATCAGAAGAACTTGTTAACAAGCTCTTCTGCGCACCCGGCAAAAGAAGCCGCACGGAAATTACAAATAAAAGCATGCCACCGGCAATCTGAAAATCTGGGATAGTTATACCCAAAAGTGAAAACACCCACTTACCGATGCTCATAAAAATAACTGCTACCGCCGTCGCTGTAATCACCGCATCCAGAATTATCTTCTTTTTCGCCGGCTTAGAAGAATGTTCAACCAGGGATAAAAAAATAGGAATATTGGCAATCGCATCCACTGCCACAAACAACGGAATAAAGCTAAGTATATAGGGTTTAAGCATATCCATCATTCTTATATTATATAAAATACCCGGGCAATTGGCAACAATTATTAATTAGGGACAGCGACTATTTTTAGAAATATTCCTGGTAGACTTCCCGGAAACGATTTACTGCTTTCATTACCAGGTTTTGGGCAGGCTTAACTAAAGGCAGGGTACCTATATTTTTACTTTCAAGATCTTCGCAAACCATACCTAAACAAGTAAGATAAGTCAGGTATTTCTGCCCGGACAAATCACTGTTTTCTTTAACTAAAGCAGCGATTTCCGGGTTACTGATCCGGCCGATTTTTACCGGAATACCCACTATCTGTTCCATCATCTCAATGAAACCATCAGTGAGCAAAGTTTTCCCCACCATCACAAAATGGTCAATTTCATGCAGCGCCACTTTTCTCTCCACGATTTCTTTTATCTGCGTACAGATTAAACGCGCAGAATTAGAGATCATCTGCGAAACTTCCCGCTGTTTGATCGGCTTATAGAACTCATCTTTCTTGACTAAGATCTCTTTGTCTTCGGCAATATTACTGATATCACCGATAACTCCGTAAGAACGCTTAATATCCTCGGCTAATTCGTAATTAATCTTTAAACCTTCACAAAGTTGCTGTGTAAGGCTCATTCCGCCTAAAGGCAGGATTTGAATATCCTGCAGGAGCCCATCCTTAAATAAAAGTAGTTCC
The DNA here is from genome assembly GCA_028712045.1 of Candidatus Omnitrophota bacterium. The sequence goes on from JAQTRA010000003.1 coordinate 26,456, forward strand.
GTAACATCGCTTCCCACATCACAAAAAACAGTAATTCCCCGCTTATCTTCCCGGCTAAACACTGCTTTACTGGTAGCTAAACCTGAAAAGGACAGCTCCTTAATTTCATAACCAGACTGGCCCACCACCCGGCTTAAGCTCTGCAAAGAAGAAAGCCGGGCGCTGACTAAATATAAATCCGCCTCTAGCCTATGGCTATAAAGCCCGATAGGATTAATGACATTACTTTTAGAATCGATAGTATAACTGGAGGGAATCACATGGATTATTTCTTCATCCAGGCCTGAGCCAAGAATACGGGCCTGATCATTGGCATAAGCGATATCCGTAGAAGTAATCACCTTATTACCTCTTTCCGCCAGCGGAACAATCGCCTGGCTATGTTTGGTCGAAATATCTTTACCGGAAAAATTAGTATGAATAAACTTTATTTTTAAGCCTGATTTGATTTTTAAGCTTTTGATAATTTTAGTCAGGCAGGTAACTAACTCCGTGGCATCAACAATTACCCCTTCTTTTACTCCGCGCGAAGGCATAACCTCAAAAAACAGATGCTCCAGACGGCCCCTTTTAAGCTGCGCCAAAGTCGCGGCAATTTTATTTGAACCGATATCGATCGCACAAATATAACTATTATAAAACATTATTTTCCTTGGTTAATTTAATTACCGGCTCTTTGAACCTAAGGTCGATGTATTTAATATTGGCCCACTCTTTGGCTGCCTGCGTAACCAACCCGCCCAAAACCATCATCTTCTCTCTGATGTTGCCTTGGCCAATACGAACTTCAAAACCTATCCACTCCACCTGGGGATTACTTTTAGTATAATCTATGGCCTGCCTGGGCACCAGAATGAAAAATCCGGCGCTCTCGGCATTAGCGACATCAATTCTTTTTAAAGCAAAACCCTGAAAAGCTTTATTGCTCTTAAATTCCTTGATAACATTTAAAGCTATATTGAGTTCGCCTGACCGGTATCTTACTCCTGGCTTGGGCCCGAATATCTTCGTCTCCAGGCCATAAATAACCGGTAACCCGGTAACCTCTAAATAATTGGGATAAAAAAATATCCCCTGTTCATCGATCGCAAAATTCTTGTAAAATTTTGCTAAAGCCACTGGCTTGCGTTTAACAAAATCGATCAATACGCAATTAGGCAGCACCCGGGCAAACCTGATCTTCCGGCAATCCGGACAACTTAAAAGCGCTTTCCAAGAGCAAGATTTTAA
>JAQTRA010000058.1 GCA_028712045.1 Candidatus Omnitrophota bacterium
GAAGATTTACGTGAAAATATCACTATGCGGGAAGAAATTAATCCGGTAACTAAATTAGCTGAACGTGTAGTGGTTGAGCATAAACCAGAGTATCATCCTCAGGTGGTTATTCTCGATGATAAAAAAGAAGTTTTGGGAATTTACCCCATACCGATTGGTGCGCATATTATTGTCCGGGACAGTGAAAAGGTTGGCGGCGGAGACCTTTTGGCAAAGATTCCGCGGACAGTTGTAAAAACCCGCGATATTACCGGTGGCCTTCCGCGCGTAGCTGAACTTTTTGAAGCCCGCAGGCCGAAAGACCCGGCAGTTATCAGCGAAATTGACGGTTTCGTAGAATTTGGCGAGACTAAGAAAAATCAGAGGGTAATGATTGTTAAATCAACTACGGGTATGGCCAGGGAATATGTTATCCCGCATGGCAAACATCCGAATGTTTATAAAGGTGATAAAGTTAGCGCTGGACAGCAACTTACTGATGGCCCGGTAGTTCTGCAGGATATTTTGCGCGTCTGCGGAGATAAAGTTTTACAGGAGTATCTGGTTAATGAAGTTCAGGAAGTTTATCGTCTGCAGGGTGTGCGGATTAATGATAAACATATCGAGTTAATTATTCGCCAGATGCTCAAAAAAGTAAGGATTGAGGACCCAGGTGACACAGAATTCTTGGCTACTCAGCAGGTGGATAAATGGGTATTCCAAAAAGAAAATACCCGGGTAATTAAAAAGGGTGGAAAACCTGCTCAGGCAACGCCTTTACTTTTAGGTATTACCAAAGCTTCGCTTACTACTGAGAGTTTTATCTCGGCAGCCAGTTTCCAGGAAACTACGCGGGTTTTAACTGAAGCGGCGACCAGCGGCAAGCGAGATGAATTATTCGGATTAAAAGAAAATGTTATCGTGGGGCATCTGATTCCAGCCGGCACCGGATTCAGGACTCACCGCGATATTGAAGTAGTTAAAACTGGCGCTGGTAAGAGCGCAGAGGATAAAGTTAGTAAAGAAGAAGTTAAGGAGAGCCCAAAGGAATAATCTATGCCCACAATTGCCCAGCTAATCAGATTCGGCCGAGTTTCTAAAAATAAGAAAAGTAAATCGCCAGCCTTAAAAGCTTGCCCACAGAGAAGAGGAGTTTGCCTGCAGGTGCGTACCATGACGCCTAAGAAACCTAACTCGGCTTTGAGAAAGATTGCCAGGGTCAGGCTTACTACGGGTATTGAAGCTACTGCTTATATACCGGGTGAAGGGCATAATCTTCAGGAGCATTCGATTGTTTTAGTTAGAGGCGGAAGAGTCAAGGATTTGCCGGGTGTACGTTACCATATTGTCAGAGGAACACTGGATGCTTCAGGGGTTAATGCCCGCAGAAGATCGCGTTCAAAGTACGGAGCCAAAAGACCAAAAGCAGCTTAATCTAAACCTAAGGATAAATAATGAGAAGAAGAAAAGCGCAAGAAAAAAATATTTTAGCTGACCCCAAGTTTAATAGTAAGATCGTGGCCAAATTTATTAACATGGTGATGGTGGCCGGTAAGAAATCAATCGCCGAAAAAATGGTTTATGGTGCTTTTGATATTGTCCAGAAAAATTTGAATGAAGAAGATGTCTTAAAGGTATTTTATAAAGCTTTGGATAATGCCCGTCCGCGTTTGGAAGTAAAGCCGCGCAGGGTTGGCGGGGCTACTTATCAGGTCCCGATTGAAGTCAGGCCAGAGCGGGGTACCTCTATTGCTTTGCGTTGGATCAGGGATTTTTCCCAGAATAGAAAAGGAAAGCCGATGCAGGAGAAATTAGCGGATGAGATTATCTCCGCCTACAAAGGTGAAGGTTCCTCAATTAAAAAGAGAGATGATACACATAAAATGGCTGAAAGTAATAAAGCTTTTGCACATTTTCGCTGGTAAACCATGAGAAAAATACCTTTAGAAAAAATAAGAAATATCGGAATAATCGCGCATATCGACGCTGGTAAAACTACCACTAGCGAGCGTGTCCTGTTTTATACCGGTAAGAATTATAAGATTGGTGAAGTTCATGATGGCGCCGCGACCATGGACTGGATGGTTCAGGAGCAGGAGCGCGGAATCACCATTACTGCCGCGGCAACTACTTGTGTTTGGAAGGATATAACCATCAACTTAATTGATACTCCGGGCCATGTTGATTTTACTATTGAAGTAGAAAGATCATTAAAAGTCTTAGACGGAGCAGTCGTTGTTTTTTGCGGAGTAGGCGGAGTTGAGCCGCAATCCGAAACTGTTTGGCGCCAGGCCGACCGTTATAATGTGCCCCGGATTGCTTTTGTGAATAAAATGGACCGTACCGGTTCAAACTTTTTTGAGGTTATTGATCAGATGCGTGAAAGATTAGCCGCCAATGTTGCCGCGATTCAGCTTCCTTTTGGCAAAGAATCAGGTTTTAGCGGCGTGGTGGACCTGGTCGATAAAAGGTTAGAGCATTATAAAGATGATTTAGGTAAAGAGATTGAAATTAAAGATGTCCCCGAAGACATGTTGGCGGATTACGAAAAATACCGGATGATTTTAATTGAAAAAGTTGCTGATGGCGATGATTTGTTAGCCGATGATTATTTACATGGCCGGCCGATAACTAATGATCAGCTAAAGAAAGCAATACGCCGGGCAGTAATTGCGAATAAATTTGTGCCGGTACTTTGCGGTTCGGCTTTTAAAAATAAAGGTGTGCAGCTGGTTTTAGATGCGGTAAAAGATTTTCTTCCTTCTCCGATTGATGTGCCGCCAGTAAAAGGCACGCATCCGGATACCGGAGAATTTGAAGAGGTAACTGCGGATGATAAAGCTCCCTTTACAGCTTTGTGTTTTAAGGTGGCCACTGATCCTTTCGTGGGAAAAATATATTTTACCAGAATGTATTCCGGCACGCTTTCTGCCGGTACTTATATTTATAACGCGACTAAAAGAGAAAGAGAGCGCGTTACTAAAATTGTTAAGATGCATGCTAACCATCAGGAGATGATCGATAGTATTTCAACCGGAGATATTGCTGCTTTAGTGGGTTTAAAAGATACTAAGACCGGCGACACGCTGTGCACGGAAAAAAATCCTATTCTTATTGAAGCGATGCGTTTCCCGGAACCGGTTATCCAGCAGGCCATTGAACCTAAATCAAAAGATGCCCAGGAAAAATTAGGGCTGGCGATGCATAAGCTTGAAGATGAAGACCCGTCATTTAGGGTTACTTATAATCAGGAAACCGGTCAAACTCTTATCGCCGGTATGGGGCAATTGCACTTAGAAATTATCATTGACCGGATTTTACGTGAGTTTAATGGTGAGGCTACCGTAGGCGCTTCGCAGGTGGCTTACCGTGAGACAATCAGAAAAAGTGTTCCCAGCGTCGGTAAATTTATTTCACAATCCGGAGGCCGCGGCCAATACGGGCATTGTGTTATTGAGATGAGCCCGCAAGAAGTTCCCGGTACCGGTATAACTTTTGAAGATAAAATTAAAAGCGGTTCTATTCCCCGGGAATTTATTCCGGCGGTAAAGCAGGGTATTATGGGTGCGGCAAAAAATGGTGTCTTAGCGGGTTATCCGGTTACCGACGTGAAAGTAGTTTTAGTGGATGGGTCTTTTCATGAAGTTGATTCTTCAGAGTTGGCTTTTAAAATGGCCGGCTCAATTGCTTTTCAAGACGGAATGAAAAAAGCCAATCCGGTATTACTGGAACCGATCATGGATATTGAAGTAATTGTCCCGGAAGAATTCATGGGGCAGATTATCGGAGACTTAAGCAGCCGTCGAGCAAAAATAATTGCCCTGGGCCAGAGATTAAATTTACGAACTATCCGAGCGAACGTTCCGCTGTCGGAAGTTTTTAATTATGCAACTGTAACAAGATCCTTGACACAAGGCCGTGCATCGTATACAATGGAACCTTCCTTTTACAGCGAGGTTCCTGCGCATGTAGCGGAAAAAATTGTTGCCGGTTCATCAAATACAAACGCAAGAAAAACTTTTTAAAAACACACCCCGCGCTTAAAGGAATTGCGCGGGTGTACCCTTAAGGGTAAGGAGGATAGAAATGGCTAAAGAGAAATTCGTCAGAAGTAAACCACATGTAAACATTGGAACCATTGGCCATATTGACCATGGTAAGACAACGCTTACTGCTGCCATTTGTAACGTTCTGTCAAAACTTGGTAAAGCTACCGCTCGCGATTATGCGGATATTGCCAAAGGTGGAACAGTTAGAGACGAGACAAAGGTAGTTACTATTTCAGTTGCTCATGTTGAGTATGAAACCGATGCCCGCCACTATGCGCACATTGACTGCCCAGGCCATGCTGATTACATTAAGAACATGATTACGGGTGCCGCGCAGATGGACGGAGCAATATTAGTAGTTTCTGCAGCTGATGGCCCGATGCCTCAGACCAGAGAGCATATTCTTTTAGCGCGTCAGGTTAATGTTCCTTCGATGGTTGTATTTATGAATAAAGTTGATTTAGTTGATGATAAAGAGCTCCTGGATTTAGTTGAAATGGAGATCAGGGATCTTTTAACTAAATATGGTTATCCGGGAGATAAAACTCCGATTATTCGCGGTAGTGCCAACAAAGCTTATACGGCAACTGATCCTAATGGCCCGGATGCTAAATGCATCTTGGACTTAATGAAAGCAGTTGATGATTTTATTCCGCTTCCGGCTAGAGAATTAGATAAGCCTTTACTGATGGCAGTTGAAGATGTTTTCAGTATTGAGGGAAGAGGAACTGTTGGTACCGGAAGAATTGAACGTGGTAAAGTTAAAGTCGGCGAAGAAGTTGAAATTATCGGCTTACGGCCGGCAACTAAAAAATCCGTAGTTACCGGAATCGAAATGTTCCGTAAATTACTGGATGAAGGCCAGGCGGGTGATAATGTCGGGCTTTTGTTAAGAGGCGTAGAAAAGAATGATATCGAGCGCGGCATGGTTATCGCTGCCCCGAAATCAATTTTACCGCATACCAAGTTTAAGGCCCAGGTTTATATTTTAACCAAGGAAGAGGGCGGTCGGCATACACCTTTCTTTAAAGGTTACCGTCCGCAGTTTTATTTTCGCACCACTGATGTTACCGGTGCCACTACTCTTCCCGAAGGCGTAGAGATGGTTATGCCAGGTGATAATATTGCCTTAGAAGTAGAATTAATTACTCCTATCGCCATAGAAAAAGAGTCACGCTTTGCTATTCGCGAAGGTGGCCATACAGTGGGAGCAGGAGTAGTTACTGAGGTTATCGCCTAATCCATGAATACGCAAAAGATTCGCATAAAACTAAAAGCCTATGATCACCGGCTTTTAGATCAGGCAGTAATTGAAATCGTGGACACGCTTAAGCGCACTGGGGCCAAGATTTCCGGCCCCGTACCGCTTCCGACTAAACGCGAGATTTATACAGTATTACGTTCTCCACACGTTGATAAAAAATCGCGTGAACAGTTTGATTTGTCTACCCATAAACGCCTTATTGACATCTTTGAACCCACAGCTAAGACCATCGATTCATTAAGGAAATTAAACCTGCCTGCAGGAGTGGATGTAGAAATCAAGTAGTAAATCAAAAACGGATAAAAACAAAATGATTGGATTAATTGGTAAAAAAATCGGAATGACTCAAGTGTTTGCCAGCGACTCAAGCCAGGTGGGAGTTACGGCTTTAGAGGCCGGGCCTTGTGCTATCCTGGCGATCAAAGATAAGAATATTCAGCTAGGGTTTGAATTGGCTAAAGAAAAGAATTTAAAAAAACCGCAATTAGGATTGTTCAAAAAATTAAAGATTACTCCGCGTAAAGTGATCAGGGATCTTACCAAAGAAGCTAATGTTGAATATAAAGTTGGAGATGAGCTTAAGGTTGATCTTTTCGCTGAAGGAGATTTTGTCGATGTTTGCGGCATTTCTATTGGTAAAGGTTTTCAGGGTGGTATGAAGCGTTGGCATTGGCAGGGTGGGCCCAGGACTCATGGTTCAACTTCGCATCGCCGGGTTGGTTCGATAGGTTCCAGTACTACTCCGGGCCGAGTTTTCCGCGGCCATCATATGCCCGGGCACATGGGTGCCGAGCAGGTAACCATGCAGAATTTAAAAGTTATCAAGATAGATTTAGAGAATAATATTATATTAGTTGAGGGCGCAGTCCCGGGCCATAAAAATGGCTATATTGTAATTACTAAAGCCATGAAGAAAAAGGCTAAAAAGA
>JAQTRA010000059.1 GCA_028712045.1 Candidatus Omnitrophota bacterium
CGGAATTAGTGGCAACAGATCCAGAAACATTGGTTACCGCGCCGCCATTAGAGATGGCCAATGTGCCGGTGCCGGAGTAACCAACATATATATTAGCGCTATTCGTCCATTTGGCATTGCTTCCATTTACATTAACAGTATTAGTTAAAGCACCTGTGGAATAACCGATATATCCCGATGTATCAGTTACAGTGGTACCGCTATAAATAGTCATTGTGCCATAATTGCTACTATCATTACCAAGGTAAATATTTCTCGCGGAAACACTGCCAGACGTAGTCAGCGTGCCGTCGCCAGTAGAGTTACCAATGGTAATATCGCCCGCCGTACTTACTGATGAGCTACTAGAATCTAGTTGCAGCGTGCCATCTCCATCTGCTGAACCTATTGAAACGGAGCTAGTATTGCCAATACTGCCACCATTTAAATCCAGAATACCTTGGTTAACAGCTGTCGCGCCAGTGTAGGTGTTGGCACCGGTTAATGTTACTGTTCCGGCCGTTGTTTTATTTAAGGCAACCGCGCCAGTCAAAATAGCAGAAATCGTACCGCTCTGCATATCAAAAGAGCCGCCACTATTCACAGTCAACTCTTGCCCCGCCCCCGTAATGCTACCTCCGCCTTTTAATGTAAGTTTACCGCCGATAGTCCTGTCATCCGTCAAATTCAGCGTCGCGTTATTCACCGTCGTAGCGGCATCAGCGTACGACGAGGTAGAAGTATAAAGATTAGCACCCAGAGTTACTGTGCCGCCATTGAAATTAATATAAGCAAATTTATTACCTGCCGCAGAGCCAAGATCTTTACCAATCGTTGTTGTTCCCAAATAAGTAATAGTGCTTGCGCCATTCGAGGCCACGGTAATCGCATTAGTGGTCGTAATACTATGCCCGGCTGCGATCGAAACATTGCCGCCATTTCCCTTAAAAGCGAAATCTGTGGCTACAACATCTCCATCTATTAAACAACCTGATGATTGATACACATCGACTTCAGCAAGGGCATTACCTAAGCTACCAATATTGCCATTTACCGTTGCCGCCGTACCCGCGGTAGTTTGAAATACTAATATACCGTTCCCAGGCGTTGTGGTTGTGATATTTCCATTAAAAGTTATTCCCGGGGCCAATGAAAGAGTCGCGCCAGTAGCAGTATTCGCAAAATTCGTTGTCGTAATATAGGAATCCCCTCCGAGAGAGACCAAAGAACTGGCTCCATTTATATTCAACGCACCAAGACTGCTATCAGAATCACCAATAGCACCTGCAATCGCAGAAGAGCCTGCAAGCGATAATGTCCCAATACTTCCTGTACTCACAAATGTAACAGGCCCGGCAATATCCTGCCCAGTAAGCATGGTTTGATAAGTACCTGTCGACGCTCCAGTATAATTAGGGGCATCACTAGAGTTACCCCAGTTCACCGTAGTACCTTGATCAACAGTAACCACGCCGGCAAAGGCTAAATTAAAACTAAAAAAAACAAACAAAATAAATATAGCCAAATATAGCAAGCTCAAAAAAGGCCTTCTTAAAGTAGGCCTGCCAGATAATCCGTGTTTTAATGCTTCTTTCATTTTTTTTCGCCCTTTAATATCACGCTATCAAATCTTAGTTTAAAAGTTATTGTCATTATTATACAGGCATATATCTATTTGTCGAACAAAAGTTAACAGATAAACTGCCTACTCTATCTTTTTTATTAACGGTAAACAAAGGAAGCTGGTTAACGCGGACAAAACAATTAACCATTTTAAACCGATCAGCGGAAGTAAAAACGCGCCGGATAAATTACTGGCTACTCCGGAAAGGTTATTGATGCTGCACAATAGAGCAAATGAAGTTGCCTCAAGCCCTTTAATTGAGTGCCGGGCCATAAAATCCATAACCATTAAGAATATAAACATCCCCAGAAAACTATAAAATATTTCGTAAACTACCGCGCTTATTGGCGTGTAATAAAGATAGCTTAAAGTCAACGCCGCGCCCACTAGAACAGAATAATAAAGCCATTTTTTCAGGTCTATTTTCTGGCTAAATTTGTAATATAAAAGCGCGCCGATTACGCCAAACAACGTACTTAGCGTGCCTAAAGTGCCGATCCAGATCTTGCCCCATTTAAAACTATCGCGCTGAATAAAAAATAACGGCGTGCCAAAAGACGGCGAATACTTATACAAAAATATAAATAAACCGATGATTAATATTTTCTTGTCGCTAAATAAAGTTTTTAAATCAACAAATAAAGTCGAATGCTTCTTCTCTCTTTGCTCCTCCTGATAAAAATACGCTGGCAAGCCCACAAGCAGATAAACCGGGATCAAACATAAAAATCCTGCTTTGTATCCCCACTTCTCCGCGATAAAAGCGCCGCCAATACCGGTAATTAATCCTGCTATAAGAATAGAAACCCATTGGATGCTCTGGATTTTTCCGGTTGCCTGATATTTTTTCCCCTCGACACACATAATCCCGTCAACGGCCACATCACGAAAAGCTGCATTGCCGGAATTAATTACTAATAACGCAACTAAAAGTATTAACGGCATCTGCATCAGGCCTAAGAATAACGCAAAAATAATATCTATAGTCAAAGATATAAATACCCAGGCGCGTTTACTTAAGAAATTATCAATAACATAACCAATCAGCGGCTTAACCAGCCAGGCAAAAGTAATCACGCTGCCGATCAGCATGATCTTTTCCGCAGAAAAATTCAGGGTTTCTTTAAGGTAATAAAATAACCCCTGGGCAGGCAGGCCTTCAATGCCTTGGGTAAAATATACTGCGCTGCTTAAAGCAAATATCCAGAATAGTTTTTTATTTTTCATAGTTAATAAAAAAGTAGGGGACGTTTAAACGTCCCCTACTTTGTGGATAACTTCTAAGATAATTTTTTATTCAATATCTCCTGCCGCAGGTAATGTGGTTTCCTGCGTTAAAGGGGCTGTTTTTACAGTTTCTGCTTTTACCGGTTCTGTCTTTACCGCTTCAGTTTTTGCCGCAACCGGCAGCTTTGCTGCGCGCATCAAAGATTTGCTCTGTCTTACCGACATCACCGCCAAAGTTAAGCAGGTAATAAAAAACACTACTGACATAATCGTAGTTGTCCGGGTCAAAAATGCATTAGTCTTAGTTCCAAACATCGACTCAACTCCCGCGAAACTCTCGACTAACCCGGCGCCTCTTCCGCGCTGGATTAAAACCAAAGTAATTAAAACTACACAAGCAACCACATGGATAATAATAACTAAAGTCATCATTTTCTAACCTCACTTGATTTGCCCACAATTGCCGCAAATGATTCTATTTTTAAACTTGCTCCCCCGACTAAAGCCCCGTCAACATCAGGCTTAGCCATTAATTCGATTATATTTTCAGGCTTAACACTTCCGCCGTATTGAATTCGGACACTTTGGGCAAGATCATCGCCATACATCTTCTTTAATAAATCGCGGATATATTTATGCACTTCCTGAGCCTGTTCCGGTGTAGCCGTCTTACCTGTCCCAATTGCCCAGACCGGCTCATAAGCAATCACAATTTTCGCCATCTGTTCGCCGTTGATATCCACTAAACCGTTTTTGATATGGTCCTCAATAACCTTAAATGTTTTGTTAGATTCTCTTTCCTGCAGGTTCTCTCCCACGCAAACTATCGGCGTAAGTTCATGCTTTAAAGCAGCTTTGATTTTTTTATTGACTGTCTCATTAGTTTCGCCGAAAAACTGCCTGCGCTCAGAGTGTCCGATAATTACATACTGGCAACCCGCATCCTTAAGCATCGGCGCTGAAACCTCGCCGGTAAAAGCGCCTTCATCAGCCCAATACATATTTTGCGCGCCTAAGCCGATATCGGATTCACTTAAAATCTCAGCGACCTCAGCTAATGCCGTAAATGGCGGGCATAATACCACTTCCGTGCTTTCAAAATCTAATTTAAATAATTCGCGTTTTAAGCCATTAGACAACTCAATAGCTTCCGTGATATTTTTATACATCTTCCAATTTCCGGCAATAATAGTTTTTCTCATTTTATTTATCCGTCAGCGCGGCAACTCCGGGAAGAACTTTTCCCTCCAGAAATTCCAGGCTTGCTCCTCCACCGGTGGAAATATGAGTCATCTTATCCTCTAATTTAAATTTAGCGATCGCCGCTGCCGTATCTCCTCCACCAATAATAGAGATAGTTTTTAAATTAGCGATAAATTTAGCGACTTCCTGCGTTCCTTGGCTAAAAGCATCCATCTCAAAAATCCCTAATGGCCCGTTCCAGACAATGGTTTTCGCGGATTTTAATTTTTCTTCAAATAATTGAATTGTCTTGGGCCCGATATCCACCGCGATTTTGCCATCGGGGATATTCTCACCCACGATCTCGGTTTTCGCGTTGGCATCGATATTATCCACCACCACATGGTCAATCGGCAATAAGATTTCTTTATTTAGCTGCTTAGCTTTATCTAAAATTGACTTAGCTATTTCTAATTTTTCTTTTTCTAGCTTAGAGCTGCCGATCTGTTTGCCCTGCGCCTTTAAAAATGTATAGGCCATACCGCCGCCGACAATGATCGCATCGCATTTAGGCAACAGATACTCAATTACCCCAATTTTATCAGTTACCTTGGCTCCGCCTAAAATAACCATAAAAGGCTTAGCCGGATTACTCACCGCGCCGCCTAAATATTTAATCTCTTTTTCTAATAAGAACCCTGCAGCTGACTTTAAGAAATGCGTTACGCCTTCGGTGGATGCATGCGCCCGGTGCGCAGTACCAAAAGCATCATTGACAAAAATATCTGCTTGGGCAGCTAAACTTTTAGCAAACGCCGCATCATTTGCCTCTTCTTCGGCATGAAAGCGTAAATTCTCCAGCAAAACTACCTTTTCTTTGGCTTGATCAATATCCTGTTTGACATTAATACAATCATTCAGAAATAACACATCCTGGCCCAGCAACTCTTTTAAGCGCGCGGCAACCGGTTTAAGGCTGTATTTAGCCACAACCTTACCATCTGGCCGTCCCAAATGGCTCATGATCACTAATTTCTTAGCGCCATTTTCTAAAATATATTTTAGAGTAGGGATAGTTGAGCGAATACGCGTATCATCAGTAATATTCAGGTTGGCATATTGCGGCACATTAAAATCCGCCCGCACCAACACCGTTTTATTTTTCAGATCAATATCTTTTAAAGTCAATTTCGCCATCTCTTCTCCTGTCCCAATGGGGACGTCCTCTGAGGGGACACCCTTACTATTTATAATCCCTTTTTAACAATATACTCGCACAGATCTACCACGCGATTTGAATAACCCCATTCATTGTCATACCAGGAAAGCACCTTCACAAAATCATCCTGAATCACTTTGGTAATTTTTGCGTCAACAATCGAGCTTAATGCGCAATGATTAAAATCAATGGAAACTACCGGATCTTCAGTATATCCAAGTATGCCTTTCATTGCCCCTTCGCTGGCTGCTTTAAAAGCCGCGTTCAACTCTTCCGCGGTTGCTTTTTTAGACAATAGCACGGTTAAATCTACCACCGATACATTCGGCGTAGGAACGCGGATTGCAAAACCATCCAGTTTTCCTTTTAAATCCGGGATAACCAATGATATTGCTTTAGCAGCGCCAGTAGATGTCGGAATCATAGAAACTGCGGCAGCGCGGGCACGGCGTAAATCCGAGTGCGCCATATCCTGAATCTTCTGGTCATTAGTATAGGAGTGGATTGTGGTCATCAGTCCTTTGACAATTCCCCAATTATCATTCATTACTTTGGCGATCGGGCCAAGGCAGTTAGTAGTACAAGATGCGTTGGATATAACATGATGATTTTTCGGATCATATTTTCCTTCATTTACTCCTAAAACAATCGTAATATCTTCGCCTTCAGCCGGAGCAGAAATAATAACTTTTTTAGCCCCGCCTTTGGTTATATGATTCTCCGCGCCTCGGACAGTTTTACCTTTTTTATTTACGCCGTCATGTTTAATCGTAAATAATCCGGTTGACTCAACCACAATCTCCACCCCTAAATCTTTCCAGGGTAACTCCGCCGGATCCATCTTACTTAAAACTTTAATCGGCTTGCCATTTACGCTGATCACATCATCAGCGGTGGCTTTTACTTCGCCATTAAAACGTCCATGCACCGAATCATATTTAAAAAGATAAGCATTGCTTTTAGCGTCAGTCAAATCATTGATCGCCAC
>JAQTRA010000060.1 GCA_028712045.1 Candidatus Omnitrophota bacterium
GGTTATCCGCGAGCTACGGGCTATTGAGTACGCTAAATAAAATGAAGATACTTTTTATCGGGGATATTGTTGGCGCGCCGGGAAGAAAAGCAATTGCCAAGTTGCTTCCTTTGTTAAAAGAGGAGCTGGGAATAGATTTTACGATTGCTAATGCCGAGAATGCGTCCGGCGGTTCAGGGATCACTTCTAAGGTTTCTGAAGAGTTATTCGGTTCCGGCGTGGATGTGATTACTTCCGGAGACCATATCTGGAAGAAAAGCGAAATTTTTGAATTAATTAATCAGGAGGAAAGGATTTTGCGGCCATTAAATTATCCCAGTGGCGCTCCGGGGCGCGGGGCAAAAGTATTTAAATCTAAAAAAGGAGTTAAGGTCGGAGTAATTAATGTTAACGGCCGGGTTTTTATGGATGCTTTAGAGTGCCCCTTTAAGGCTACGCTTAAAGCTTACGAAGAGTTGAGTAAAGAAACTAAAATTATTTTGGTCGATATTCATGCCGAGGCTACTTCCGAAAAAGTTGCTTTAGGCTGGTATTTAGATGGCAAGGTCTCGGCTATTTGCGGCACGCACACCCATATTCAAACTGCTGATGAAAAGATCCTGCCTAAGGGTACGGCTTATATAACTGATGTCGGTATGACTGGCCCTTATGATTCGGTAATCGGCAGAAGGGTGGAAGATGTGTTAACGCGTTTTTTAAGTTCTATCCCGACAAAGTTTAATGTGGCTGAAGAAAATATACAGTTGCACGGCGCGCTTATCGAAGTAGATGAAAAAACCGGTAAGGCGTGTTCGATTTTAAGAATACAGAAAAAACTTTTAGATGAATAAGAAGCAGGTTCTATTATTATTCCTGGTATTTTTTTTAGCTGGGGTTTGCCTGGCGCAAAGCCCGGAAGAAATAGTATTTAATCTAGACCTTAATGGCCCCGCAATACCCACTCCTAAAATATATAAACCTAATATTGATTTAAGCGGCCGGGGCGCGCACCGCGATATTACTTGGCCACAAACCTTAGCGGCTAAAGATACAATAGAAAAATGGCAGGCAGATTTAGGTTTTTCTGGTTTCTACCGGATCCAATATAATCTCTGGGAGATTCAACAGCTAGCCCAGGATAAAACCGCGCAAACCAGCTTACTGGATAACTACGAAACAGTTATTAAGAAAATTAATGATAACGGCGGAACAGTTATTCTTAATTTATTTGGCACGCCTTCAGGTTTAGGCAGGGTGCTGGATAAAAATAGCCCTCCCCATAACCTGAAAGAATATAAAGAGCTGATTAAAAGCACGATCCGCAAGCTTAGCTGTGAAAAGAAATATAATATCTGGTATGAGGTTTGGAATGCCCCGGACCTGGAAGATTTCTTTTTAGGGGAAAGGTCAGAATATCTTAATCTTTATCGCATTGTCGGCGAAGCGGTAAAAGAGTTACGCCAGGAAACTAAGATAAATATACCTCTGGGCGGCCCTTCGGTAAGCTCCTGGTTTGCCAATGTCCAGCCCAATGATATTTTATACCCGGAGCGCAGTTTAATTTATGAATTAATAAAGTACTGTTATAGCTACCGGTTACCTCTTGATTTTATATCCTGGCATGCTTATTCATCCGACCCCAAGCTTGAAAAACAGGACACTATTTATCAAAAATCTTTCATCAAACTTATCCGAGAATGGCTGAAATATTTTAACTTTTCCAGTTCCCTGCCTTTGATTATTGATGAATGGAATTTTGACGGCCCGGCAAATATTTTATCAGAAAGAGGAAAAGATTCTTTTGTAGCCGCAAGTTTCATACCCGCGCGCCTGAAAAATATGTATGAAGCCGGCATAGATTTACAAACTTATTTTTCTTTAGAGGATTTTGCGGATAATAAGGAGGGGGTTAACCGGAATTTGGGTGTTTTTGGTTTTGATCCTGCGCGCCTTGATTCCAAAAGCTATACCAAAGCCAGCTATAATACCTTACGGCTGTTTAATCTTTTAGGCAATGAATTGTTGCCGAGCGCCTCCACTGATGATTTTGTCGGCCTGATCACCACAAAGTCCGCGGATTATCTGGCTGTGCTTATTTATAATTATATTGATCCGGCCGCGGCAATGAATTATTTATCCCGGAATATTGTTTATTTAAACAGCTCCGAAAAAAAGTCAGTCTTGGATATTATTAAATCTGACCGCATCGAAAAAATTATCTCCGGAGCCTTAAGTTTATCAACTTTACGGCTGACTAATAAAGTAAAAGATATGTTTACGCAGGCAATCGAGGTTAATACTCTGGCTAAAAAGTTTTCCTCGGGAAATCGTAAAATAAAAATATCTCTTAAGGGCGCAAAAGATTTATATAGCTTAAGCCGATATACTGTAGACAGTAAATGCAGCCGGGATTGTGATTTTAATGCCTCTGATGCTCAAGATGTGGATTTTAATCAAGAATATACCCTTTCATTAGAGTTAAGCCCTTACTCAGTGCAATTATTGGTGTTTAAGAAAAAGCCTCCGGAGCCAATAGTTCCGGTTGTTGAAGTAGTTGAAGCTAAGCCAGATATTGTTAAAACAGAGGTAAAAAAAGAAGAAGTAACCAAAGCAGAAGTAACCAAAGCAGTGGTGAAAGATGCCCAAACTCAGTAAGCATATTTATACTGTTTCTGAAATTACTCAGGTGATTAAAGGGATACTTGAGGATCAGGTCGGAGAGATTTGGATCGAAGGAGAAATTTCTAATTTTAGCGTAGGCCCGAATGGGCATTTTTATTTCTCACTGAAAGATCAGAATGCAATTATTAGTGGAGCAATGTTTGCTTACGCTAATAAAGGATTAAAATTTAAGCTGGAGAGCGGCCTTAAGGTTATTTGTTTTGGGAAAATTAATGTTTATGCACCGCATGGTAAATATCAGATTATTGTTGAGCGGCTCGAACCCAAAGGCGTCGGCGCCCGGCAGTTGGCCTTTGAGCAATTAAAGAAAAGACTAGAGCAGGAAGGCTTATTTAATTCAGCTCATAAAAAAGCACTGCCTTTAATGCCTTTTGCGGTGGGTATTGTTACCTCCGGTAAAGGAGCGGCTGTACGCGATATTTTGCAGATTCTAAAGAAAGGCGCTTCCTGTGTGGATGTAATTATCCGTTCTGTGCGCGTGCAAGGCGAGCATGCCGCCTCTGAGATTGCCCAAGCAGTAGAGGAGTTTAATGCTTACGCTTTAGTGGACCTGATTATTGTCAGCCGGGGCGGCGGAAGCACAGAGGACCTCTGGAGTTTTAATGAAGAAACAGTTGTCCGGGCCATTTATAATTCCCAGCTTCCGGTTGTTTCTGCAGTCGGGCATCAGGTTAATACTACTTTATCAGATTTAGCCGCGGATATTTTTGTGGAAACGCCGTCGGCGGCAGCTAAAATTATTGTCGATAAAAAAAATAGTTTACTGGCGCAAATTGACAGTTTTAAGCATGAATTGGAGTTTACGATTTCTCAGGCCATCAGCGAATTGGAAAACAGGCTCACCGGGCTTACGCATATGCTCAAAAGCCCGGCAGACCGTTTATTAGAAAAACAGCAGTTTTTAGATGAACTTTTTTCCGGGTTAAATTATAATATGCGCCACAGCTTTGAGCTGGCTGGCGCGCGCAGCAGTTCTTTAATTCAAAGATTAGAGTCGTTAAGCCCATTAGCCATATTATCGCGGGGTTATAGTTTAAGCATGCTGATGGCTCAAGAGGTGATTATCAAAGATATCGCTCAGATCAAGCCGGGAGATAAACTTAAAACAATTTTACATAAAGGCGCATTTATTAGCTTAGTCCAGGAGGTAATTGATGGCCAAAGATAAACCGATATTTGAGGAAGATCTAAAAAAATTGCAGAAGATTGTGGAAGAGCTTTCCAGCGGCAAGATCACCTTAGGTGAGTCGCTTAAGAAATATGAAGAAGGCGTAAAGCTAGCCCAGTCTTGCTCTCAAACCTTAGCCAGCGCGCAGCGCAAAGTAGAGTTACTCATGAAAAAAGACGGCAAATTTAATTTGGATAAATTTGACGATACCGAGGTAGAAGAAAAATAATATGTTATTAGAGAAAATAAATTCTCCTGCCGATATAAAACAATTAAATTTAGAGCAGCTTAATTGTTTAGCCCGGGAGATCCGGGAAAGGTTAATTGAGGTGGTTTCACAAACCGGCGGGCATCTGGCCTCTAGCTTAGGGGCGGTAGAATTAATTATTGCTTTGCATTATTGTTTGGATACCCCGAAAGATAAGATTGTTTTTGATGTGGGGCATCAGGCCTACGCGCATAAGTTATTAACCGGCCGCAACGCTAAGTTTTCCACGCTGAGGCAATATCAGGGGTTAAGCGGATTTCCTTCTAAAGATGAATCAGTTTATGACCCGTTTACTAGCGGCCATAGCTCGAATGCAGTTTCTTTGGGCCTGGGTTTGGCCTGCGCCAGGGATCTAATGCCGGATAAAGAAAAATTTCGCGTTGCTTGTGTTATCGGCGACGGGTCTTTAAGCGGCGGCCTTTGTTTTGAAGGGCTGAATAATACCGGCCACTTAAAAAAAGATATTCTGGTGGTTTTAAATACTAATGAACTCAGCATTGCTCCTAATGTCGGGGCAATCAGCAATTATTTAAATAAAATCATTTCTTTACCGGTCTATAATCGTTTTCACGATAATGTAGAGCATTTTCTAAAAACCCGTATGCCCCGGGGCAGCCGCCTGATCAAGCTAATGAGTAAATTTGAAGAAGGCTTAAAGGGCCTTTTTGTCCCGGGAATGCTTTTTGAAGAGTTAGGATTCCGTTATTTTGGCCCGATTGATGGACATGATTTAAATAAATTAACTACTACCTTAAAAAATATTTTAAGCATTAAGGGGCCGCGGCTTTTACATGTAGTGACTAAAAAAGGCAAAGGATGCTCTTTTGCCGAAAATGACCCGGTAAGATTTCATGGCATTAGTTGTTTTGATATTAATACCGGGGAAGTTTTGCCTAAGAAAAATCCAGCCAGCGGGAAAAGCTTTACCCAGGTTTTTGGTGAAAAATTAGTAAAACTGGGTGAAAAAGATAAACGCATTGTGGCCATAACTGCGGCGATGCCCGAGGGGACAGGGTTAGATAAATTCCGGGATATTTTTCCGGATAGGTTTTTTGATTGCGGCATTGCTGAGCCGCATGCGGTTTGTTTTGCCGCCGGGCTTGCCCGGCAGGGTTTAAAGCCGATAGTAGCAATTTATTCGACATTTTTACAGCGCGCCTACGATCAGATTATCCAGGAGGTTTCTTTACAGGAGTTACCGGTAATATTTGCTATTGACCGGGCAGGAATTGTAGGAGAAGATGGTGTTACGCATCAGGGGATCTTTGATATTGCTTATTTAAGGAGTATTCCCAACCTAGTGATTATGGCGCCGCAAGATGCGGGCGAATTAGAGGCGATGCTGGAGCTGGCCCTGGGGCTGAATAAACCAGTAGCGATAAGATATCCCCGGGCGACTGCGGTTGTTTCGGCTAATCCCGGCGCTGCCTTAAAATTAGGTAAGGCAGAATTAATTAAAGCTGGCAAAGATTTTACTATTCTTGCTCTGGGAACGATGGTGGCGGTGGCTAACGAAGCTATAGAGATATTAAGCCGGGAGAATTTTTCCGGCGGGCTGATCAATGCCCGGTTTGTGCATCCGCTAGATCTGGATTTGATTAAAACTGTTTGCGCAAAAACAAATTTTGTTTTTACTCTGGAAGAAGGAATCCGGGATGCTGGTTTTGGCTCGGCGGTTGTTCAGGAGCTTGGCCAAAAAATTATGCGGCTTGGTTTGCCAGCTGAATTTATTCCGCATGGGGCCAGAAGCTTGCTTTTAGAAAAATATGGGTTAACTGCGCAGGCTGTCGCAGCAAGTATCCGAAAGGTCCTAAAGAACAATGGCTAAAATTGTAATTAATTCTGATAAATGTAAAGGTTGCCTTCTTTGTGTAAGTTTTTGCCCCAAGGGCTTAATCAAGAAAAGCCAAAATTTAAATAAAAAGGGATTAAATTTCGTAGAGTTTACTCCGGATGGTGATTGCCTTGGTTGCCTGCAGTGCGCAGTAATCTGCCCGGATTGCTGTATTGAGGTATATAAATAAATATGTTAAAGAAAAGAATATTAATTTCCGGTAATGAAGCAATTGCCCAGGG
>JAQTRA010000061.1 GCA_028712045.1 Candidatus Omnitrophota bacterium
GGTATGGATGAACTTCAGAAAGCTGTAGATAGATATATCGCCAAGATTGATGAACTTCTGAAAAATAAGGAAAAAGAAGTTCTGGAATTTTAGCCCGCAAGGGCACACCCGCGCAATACTTATTAGCGCGGGGTGTAATTTTGGGCCTCTAGCTCATCCGGTAGAGCACCACACTTTTAATGTGGTTGTGCCGCGTTCGAGTCGCGGGAGGCTCAATAAATTCAAGCATCAGGAAGTGGCCCTTTTATGGGCGGATGGTGAAATTGGCAGACACGATAGCCTTAGGAGCTATTGGGGCAACCCTTGGAGGTTCAAATCCTCTTCCGCCCACCAAGTTCTTAAGGTGACTAAATTAGAAAACGCGGGAGTAGCTCAGCTGGCTAGAGCGCAACCTTGCCAAGGTTGATGTCGCGGGTTCGAATCCCGTCTCCCGCTTTTATTCGGCAAATTATTTGAAAGGAGCAGTAAATGCAGATAATGGATTTTCTTTCTAAGAAGGCGATTATCACCGATATAAAATCCACCCGGAAGGAAGACGTAATTAAAGAAATGGTGGATCTTTTAATTGAAGCTGGAGATGTTGAGAAACGCAACCGCAACAAACTTATTGATGCCCTTATGTCTCGAGAGGCTTTGGGATCAACTGCAATCGGTCAAGGCATAGCTATCCCACACGCAAAATGTGATTGTGTAAATAAACTAGTCGCTGCTTTTGGCCTCTCCAAGAAAGGCGTAGATTTCGATTCTTTGGATGGGGAATTGGCTTTTATTTTCTTTCTACTTGTGGCCCCGCAGGATTCCGCTGGCCCACACCTTAAGGCATTAGCCAGGATATCGCGTCTTTTAAAAGATAAGTATTTTCGCGATACCTTACGTGCTTGTGTCGACGAAAAATCTGTAATTAAAATAATTACGCAGGAAGACGAAAAAAAGATTTGATCTACAAGAGGCCTGCTTTCTTGAGCTGTTAAAGAAGGCGGTAATCTTGTATTGAAAATATAAATAAGGCAGATAATTTCGTTAAAATGAAAAAACTTCCTGTTGGTATTTTAAAATGGTTTTATCCGGGCATGGGTATTAAGCGCTGGATCGGCTTAAGTACTTTTGGCGTGGTTCTTTTAATTTTAGGCACCGTTAACCTGCGTAGTGAAGAATTTTGGGGCATTCAGTTTTTGGATGCGGTGGTGGTAATCTCCGGAATTATAATTTTAATCCTGGGCATTAAAAGGATGATGCGCTCTTTTATTGCTGTTTTTGCTCCGGCGTCCCGGGGTACGGAGTTAGTCGATATTTTGTATCAAAAAAAACAATTAAGCCGCGGCCCGCGCATTGTTGCGGTTGGCGGTGGTACCGGTTTATCGGTTTTGCTCAGCGGGTTAAAAGTATATTCTTCGAATATTTCAGCTGTGGTTACCGTAGCTGATGATGGCGGGTCTTCCGGGCGCTTAAGGCAACAATTTGATGTTTTACCGCCTGGTGATATCCGCAACTGTTTAGTGGCTCTGGCTGATGCGCCGGAGCTTTTACGGGATCTTTTCCAGTTTCGTTTTGATAAGAATTCAGAGTTTTCCGGGCATTCTTTCGGGAATCTTTTTCTTACGGTAATGACGCGCTTAACCGGTGATTTTGAAAAAGCCATTAAAGAAACCAGTAAAGTTTTGGCTTTACGCGGGCAGGTTATCCCTTCTACTTTAGGTAATGTGCAACTGGTCGCCTATTATCAGGATGGTTCAAAAGTAGTAGGGGAAGATCTAATCCCTAAGGCGTTAAAGAAGATCAAGAAGGTCAGCCTTACGCCTATGGAATCACAGGCTACGCCGGATGCTTTAAAAGCGATTAAAGAAGCGCAGATTATTGTTTTGGGCCCGGGTTCTTTGTATACCAGCATAATCCCCAATCTTTTGGTTAAAGAAATAACTGATGCGATCGCGCAATCCGAAGCAGTTAAGGTTTATGTTTGTAATGTGATGACCCAGCCGGGAGAAACAGACGGGTATACTGTTTCGGACCATATCCAGGCTTTGATGGACCATAGTTGCGCCCGGATAATCGATTACTGTGTGGTAAATAATGGCGAGGTGCCCGCGGAGGTACTTGAGCGTTATCTTCATCAGAGTTCACATTTTGTAGTTAATGACCGCAAGAAGATTGAAAGCATGGGTTGCCGTGTGGTCGAAGAAGATTTCAGCATGATTCAAAACGGGGTAATCCGGCATGATCCGGAAAAGCTGGCAAAAATAGTTTTAAGTTTTATTGAAGAAATATAAATATGGCTATAATTAAAAAAGAACTTATCGTAAAAAATAAACAGGGTTTGCATGCCCGGCCGGCGGCTTTGTTTGTACAGATCGCCAATAAATTTAATTCGCGCATTACCGTGCGCCGGGATGCTGAAGAGGTTAATGGTAAGTCGATTATGGGTATTCTGATGTTGGGAGCGGAAAATGGCAGCCTGATTGTTATTGAGGCAGATGGCCAGGATGCAGATTTGGCTTTAGCGGAATTAGAAAAGCTGATTAATAGCGAGGAAGAGTTATGATTCAGTTAAAGGGAATCGCTGCCGCTAGTGGAATAAGTATTGGCCCGGTTTATAAACTGGGTAAGGAGGAGTTTGTTGTCGCCTCAAGCTCAATTACCTGGGAAGAAATCCCTCTGCAGATTCAGCTTTTTGAAGAAGCATTAATTAAAACCCGCCGCGAAATTATTGAACTCCAGAAAAGAATCAGTACGGATATGGGCCAGGAGGAAGCGCAGATTTTTGATGCGCATCTTTTGGTTTTGGAAGACCGTATGCTCATTGAAGAGGTGATCTCGCGCCTTAAAAAAGAACAGATCAATGTCGCTTTTATTTTTTCCGAGGTTTTAAAAAAATATATCAGTGTTTTTTCGAAAATAGAAGATGAGTACCTTAAAGAGCGCATTGCCGATATTAATGATGTCGGTAAAAGGATATTAAGAAATCTTCTGGGCAAAGAAAAGAAGAGCCTGGCCGATTTAAAAGAGCGGGTGGTTATTGTCGCCCATGATTTGTCTCCGTCGGACACTGCGGCGTTATATAAAGAGAATGTGGCTGCTTTTGTTACCGATATCGGCGGCAAGACTTCGCATACGGCAATTATGGCTAAAAGCCTGGAGATACCCGCGGTGGTCGGTTTAGAAGGGATCACCGCTAAAGTTGCGCCGGGAGATATCCTGATTGTTGACGGCTCAACAGGTATCGTAATCATTAACCCGGATGAGCGTACGCTTAGGAATTATGAACAGGAACTGGAGAAATTAAAAGGCGTAGCGGATATATTTTTATCGGTCAAAGACCTTCCGGCAGTTACTACTGATGGCCGGACAGTATTGATTAATGCGAATATCGAATTTCCTGATGAAGTCCCGTCAGCAAAGTTGCATGGCGCTGAGGGAATCGGGTTGTACCGTACGGAGTTCTTTTATATGAACCGCAAGGATTCTCCTACGGAAGAAGAGCATTATCAGGCTTATAAATATGTTGCTGAAGAAATGAATGGGCATTCGGTGGTTATCCGGACTTTAGATTTGGGCGGGGATAAATTTTTATCACAGTTTAAGATTCCCCAGGAGATGCAGCCGTTTTTAGGCTGGAGGGCAATCCGGTTTTGTTTGGCCCGGCCGGATATATTTAAACTGCAATTGCGCGCGATTTTAAGGGCTTCGGCGCATGGTAATCTAAAACTTATGTATCCGATGATCTCCGGAATAGAGGAGTTGCAGCAAGCGAATAAGCTTTTAGCTGAAGCCAAAGATGAATTAAGGCAGAAGAGCCTGAATTTTAATGATCAGATCGAAGTCGGGGTAATGATTGAAGTTCCATCGGCTGCGATGACCGCCGATATTTTAGCTAAGGAAGCAGATTTTTTCAGTATTGGGACTAATGATCTCATCCAGTATTCTTTGGCGGTCGATCGGGGTAATGAAAAGGTGGCTTATCTTTATGAACCGGCGCATCCGGCGGTATTAAGGCTGATTAAGATTGTTATTGATGCAGCGCATGAGGCTAAAATTAAGGTAGCGATGTGCGGAGAGATGGCCGGTGAGCCGTCTTTAGCCCTTATACTTTTGGGGTTAGGTTTAGATGAATTTAGTATGCCACCGCAAGTTATCCCGGAGTTAAAATATATTATCCGTTCTATCGGATTTAAGGCTACTCAGGAGATTGCTAAAAAAGCTTTAGAGCTTTCCACTGGCACAGAGATAGAAGAGTTTGCCAGAAATAAATTAGCGGAGATCTTAAAATAGAATGAAAGCGCTGATTTTAGCTGCGGGTTATGCCACGCGGCTTTATCCTTTGACTAAGGAATTTCCCAAACCTTTGCTGGAAGTTAAGGATCGGCCGATTATAGATTATATTCTGGATAAATTAGACGCGGTTTCCTCTATTGATGAGATTTTTATTGTGACTAACAGTAAATTCATCAGTTTTTTCCGGAAATGGGTAAAATCAGTTAAATCATCTAAAAAAATTACTTTAGTGGATGATTTAACTAAGAATAACCAGGATAGGTTAGGGGCTATCGGAGATATAAATTTTGTGATAAAAAATAAAAAGGTCTGTAAAGATCTTTTGGTGGTCGGAGGGGATAATTTGTTTAGCGGCCCTTTAAAGGGGTTTTTGGATTCGGCCAAAAAAAATATTTGTTCGGTAAATATCGGCTTGCATAAATTAAAACACAAAATTGATGCCAGCCGTTATGGCGTGGTTAAATTGAATAATCAAAATAAAGTAGTTAGTTTTGAAGAGAAGCCTAAGCATCCGAAAAGCTGCCTGGTAGCCATGTGTTTATATTTTATCCCCAAAGATCTTCTGGGCCTAAGCAAAAAATATGCGCAAGAGAAGAACAAGCAGGCAGATGCTACCGGAGGTTATATTGCCTGGCTTAAAGATACGGTAGATGTTTATGGGTATATATTCAAAGGTTCTTGGTTTGATATCGGAGATTATAAGTATTTAAACGCGGCAAAAGAAATATTTGCCTAACTTGGAGGAGTCATGTCAGTACAAAAACATTATTTTACTTCAGAGTCAGTAACCGAAGGCCATCCCGATAAACTATGTGATCAGATTTCAGACGGGGTATTAGATGCCTGCCTGAAAAATGATATTTATTCCCGGGTTGCTTGTGAAACTTACGTCACTATGGGGCTTTTGATTGTCGGTGGAGAAATAACTACTAACAAATTTATCGATGTGCATGAAATAAGCCGGAAGATAATTGAAGAGATCGGTTATGATCATCCTAAATACGGTTTTGATTTTCATACTTGCGCTATTCTTAATGCCATTCATGCCCAATCTCCGGATATCTCGCAGGGGGTAGACACTGGCGGAGCCGGGGATCAGGGTTTGATGTTTGGTTATGCCTGTAAAGAAACAAAAGAATTAATGCCTTTAGCGATTATGCTGGCGCAGAAACTGGCGATGCGCCTAACCTACGTCCGCAAGAACAAGATTTTAAAATATCTTGGCCCGGACGGTAAAACTCAGGTGACTGTTGAGTATGATAACGGTAAGCCTGTGCGTGTGGATTCGGTAGTTTTGGCTTCGCAGCATACTGAGGATATTTTAGATAAAAGCGGAAAGCGCATTACCGAAAAAGCTCGGAGTGAAATTATCCGCGAAGTTGCCGGCCCGATTTTAAAAGGCTGGGTGGATAAGGATACCAAATATTTCGTTAATCAGACGGGAAAATTTGTTATTGGCGGCCCGCAATCCGATACCGGAATGACCGGCAGAAAAATAATCGTGGATACCTATGGCGGCGCAGTAGCGCATGGCGGCGGTGCATTCAGCGGCAAAGACCCGACTAAAGTTGACCGTTCCGCAGCTTATATGTGCCGTTATATTGCCAAGAATATTGTGGCGGCAGGTTTAGCCGAGAAATGCCTGGTTCAGCTGGCTTATGTTATTGGCCGGGCAGATCCTTTATCGGTAATGATAAAAACTGATGGCACCTCGGTTATTTCAGAAGAGTCTTTGGTGA
The DNA here is from genome assembly GCA_028712045.1 of Candidatus Omnitrophota bacterium. The sequence goes on from JAQTRA010000061.1 coordinate 6,009, forward strand.
AGTTAGTCAGGCATAACTTTGAACTTGTGCCTAAAGGAATTATTGAATCCTTGAATTTACGCCGGCCTATATATAGGAAGACAGCCAGCTATGGGCATTTTGGCCGGCCGGAACCGGAGTTTCACTGGGA
>JAQTRA010000004.1 GCA_028712045.1 Candidatus Omnitrophota bacterium
GTTCTGCTTTTGTTGATCTTTTAAAGGCTCAGGAGATGTTGCGGATCACTGAAGAGATTTTTAATATCCGAAGAGGAAATCTCGAATTGATTTCTTTTCGCTATGCCTCAGGCTTAGAGCATAAAGGCGCGCTTTTAACTGCGGAAGCAGATTTAGCCGGCGCAAATTATGGTATTTCTCAGGCGAAAAGAGCAGTAGAAGTTGCCCGGGGAGCATTAGTTAAAGAAATGGGTCGGTCAAAATTAACTCCTATGCTGGCTAAAGGAAATTTTAAAGTTAAAGATAGCGTTTTAGATAAGCCGGATTTTGAACTTTTAATTAAGAATAATGCATCTTTGCAGCAGATCATGGCTCAAAAGCGTTCAGCAGAATTCAGTTTAAAATCGGCTTATGGTAATTTTTCTCCGGAGTTATCCGGCCAAGGCGGAGCAAATAAAACCGGTTCGCATTGGGCACCGCGGGGCAATCAATGGAATTTAGGCCTTACTTTATCCATGCCTATTTTTGAAGGAGGCTTAAGAACAGCGCAGGTTTCCGGGGCGCGGGCTTTGGTTAATCAGTTAGTGGAAAACGAAAGAAGCATGCGCGATGGTTTGATTTTAACTTTACAGCAGAGCTGGGCAGCATTGCAGGACGGGTTAGAAAATGTTTCGGTGCAGGATAAAATGTTGATTGCGGCCCAGGAGCGTTCTAAAATTGCCCAGGCGCAATACTCAATTGGGTTTGTGAGTTTTGATAACTGGACGATTATTGAAGATAATTTAGTTAAAGCTAAAAGGGCTTATCTGGATGCTCAGGCTGCTGCTTTATTGCTTGAGGCCAAGTGGGTGCAGGCGAAAGGAGAGACTTTAGAATATGAATAAAAAATTAAAAATAAGTTTAGTACTGACCGGAGTTTTAATTATTGCCGTATTTATTGTTTTGAAGTTACGCCCAAAAGTAGATACCGATAATATTATCAAAGAGATTAGCCCGGCTATCGGTACGATTGAAACCGTGATTTCCACTACCGGCTCGATTTTACCGAAGAATCGCCTGGAGATAAAGCCTCCGGTGAATGGCCGCGTAGAAAGTGTTTTAGTTAAAGAAGGGCAGAAGGTAAAAATAGGAGATACCCTGGCCTGGATGAGTTCTACGGAAAGAGCCGCGCTTTTAGATGCCGCGATGACTCAGGGTAAAGAAAAATTAGAGTATTGGCAGGAAGCTTATAAACCGATAGCCTTGTTGTCACCCATTGATGCTGAGGTAATTGTGGCAACAACTTTAGCCGGCCAAACTGTAACTACTGCTGATGCGGTGGTGGTTTTGTCCGATGAGCTGATCGCCCGCGCTCAGGTTGATGAAACTGATATCGGAAAAATAAAACTGGGCCAGAAAGCAGTGATTATCCTGGATGCTTATCCGGATGATCGGATTAATGCGGTGGTGGAGCATATCTATTATGAATCTAAGACCGTCAACAACGTTACTATTTACGAAGTTGACCTGATCCCGGAAAGTATCCCGGAATTTTTCCGCTCGGGAATGAATACGACCATAGATTTTATTGAAAACAGCAAAAAAGATATCTTGCTCTTGCCCGTAGAAGCTGTTTATAAAAATAAAGAAGAAAGTTTTGTTTTAATTAAGAAAGATGGGCAGGGTGAATTTAGGCAGCAGCCGGTTAAAGTAGGAATATCTGATGATAAAAATGTAGAAGTTATTTCCGGAGTCAGTGAAAAAGATATTTTAGTGTTAAAAAATAAGAAATTTGTCCTCCCGAAGAGCGATATGGGCAGCAGCCCATTTACTCCGTTTGGCGCCAAAAAGGATGCGGCGAAGAAAAAATAGGTAAAACTATGATTGAGTTAAAAAATATATCTAAAACCTATCAGATGGGCAAAGTTGAAGTTAAGGCCTTATCGGATGTATCCTTAAAAATTGCCAGCGGCGAGTTTGTGGCAATTATGGGAGCTTCCGGAAGCGGTAAATCTACCATGATGCATGTTTTGGGTTTACTGGACCGGCCGGATTCCGGCTCTTATTATTTGGGGGATCAAGATATTACTCATCTTTCGGATGAAGAGCTGGCGACATTAAGAAATAGGATTATCGGTTTTGTTTTTCAGCAGTTTCATTTATTGCCGCGGATGAGCGCATTGGAAAATGCTGAACTTCCTTTGATCTACGCCGGTAAAAGGCATTTAAAAGAAAGAGCTAAACAGGAAATTATTGAAGTAGGTTTAGGGGACCGGATGTTGCACCGGCCAAATGAAATGTCCGGAGGCCAGCAGCAGAGAGTCGCCATTGCCCGTTCGCTGGTTAATGAACCGCTAATCATATTTGCTGATGAGCCTACCGGCAATCTGGATTCAAAAAGTAAAGTCGAGATAATTAATATACTGCAAAAACTTAATCAAAAAGGTAAAACCATTGTTATTGTTACGCACGAGCAGGAAGTGGCTGCTTATTGCCGCAGAGTTATTCAGATGCGCGATGGAGTGATTATTTCCGATAAACGCACGCAGCCGGAAAAAACATTATCCGAAGTAACTGCTATAGGAAGTAATCTGGTAAATAGTATTCTGGCGAAACCGCGCAAGGCCAGCGGTGAAACTAAATTTTTGGATTATTTGCGCCAGGCAGTATCGGCGATGCTTGGGCATAAAATGCGTTCAGTTTTATCTATCCTGGGGATATTAATCGGGGTGAGCGCGGTGATTGCGATGTTGGCCTTGGGCAAAGGTGCCCAGGATGCGATTGAAAAGCAATTAGCATCTTTAGGATCTAATCTTTTAGTGATCCGGCCGGGTTCTTCAAGATTACACGGGGTATCCATGCAATCAGGAACAGTAACGCGTTTTACTCTTGCGGATGTTACGGCTATCTCCAAGCTAACTGAAGTGGTTAAGAGTGCCAGCCCCTCAGTAACCGGAAGAGGCCAGATGGTTTATGGCAATAGTAATTGGAATACGCAGGTTGAAGGAGCAGGGGTTGATTATCCTTCGATCCGCGCGGCCTACCCGGCAGTAGGAAGATTTTTTACGGAAAGTGAAATTAAGATGCGGGAGAAGGTTGTATTGCTGGGGACAACCGTAGTTAAGGAATTATTCGGGGAGGAAAATCCAATTGGCCAGACTATAAAAATAAATCTGCTTAATTTTAAAGTGATCGGTATCTTGCCGGCTAAAGGAGCGAATACTTTTCACGATCAGGATGATGTTGCGGTTATTCCGATTACTACGGCGATGTTTCGCGTTTTTGGCAAAGAATATGTGGATACGATTTACGTGGAAGCTAAAGACCCGGAATCTATTGACGCGGCGCAAACTGCATTATCAGAGTTAATTATTAAACAGCACCGGCTTGACCCTAAAGAAGCCGAAGATTCATTTCAAATCCGTAATATGGCGGATATTAAGGAAACATTGGAAACAACCACTAAAACTATGTCTTTGTTGCTGGGCGCGATTGCGGCAATTTCGCTTTTAGTTGGCGGTATCGGAATTATGAATATTATGCTTGTTTCCGTAACTGAACGCACCCGGGAAATCGGGTTGCGTAAGGCCATCGGCGCAACCAACAAGGATATTATGGTGCAGTTTCTTATTGAAGCAGTATTGATGTCTTTTTTGGGTGGAATTTTCGGCGTGCTTTTAGGTTGGGCGATTGCCACATTAATTACTGTTTTTGCGGGCTGGTCAGTTAAAGTTTCTTTATTTTCCGTAATTCTTTCCACTGCATTTTCGTTAGCCGTAGGAGTAGTATTCGGGCTTTGGCCGGCGAAAAAAGCCGCTGCCTTGGACCCTATCGAAGCCTTGCGTTACGAATAATTAGGGACAGCGACTATTTATTCACATCGTAGGGGAGGTTTAAACCTCCCCTACTAACTAAGAGAAATTAGTCGCTGTCCCTAATTAATGACTATGAAAGTATTGACTCAGTTCGAAAAAAAATCTCTCCTTTTTAAAGACCCGGAATTTATTATCTCTTGCACTGGCCCGGCTTTATTTAAATCAAGCTTTGATGATATCGAAGCTGCGCTTGGTAAAGGTTATTATCTAGCTGGGTTTTTATCTTATGAAGCCGGGTATTATTTTGAAGAAAAATTATATCAGGATAAGCAGTATGATTTCCCGCTTATTTATTTAGGCGCCTATAAGCTGCCTGAACAAAACAAAATTAATTTTTCTAAACCAGTTTCTGTCCATTATCCGGAAAACCTGCGTTTAAATATTTCCAAAGAGCAATATTCTTTAAATATAGGCGCAATTCGTGATTATATTGCTAAAGGAGACGTATATCAGATTACTTATTGTATTAAGTTGCTTTTTAAATTCTGCGGTGATGCGCTTGGTTTATATTATCAATTATTAAAAGAGCAGCCTGTGCCATACCCCGCCTATATCCAAACTGATAAATTTCAGATTCTTTCTTTGTCTCCGGAGTTATTTATTAAGAAGAATTCTACCCATCTAGTTACTAAGCCCATGAAAGGCACCTGGCCCAGAGGTAAAGGTTTGTTCACTGATCTTTTGGCGCCATTTTGTTTAAAGTATGACCGAAAAAACCGGGCGGAAAATGTAATGATTGCTGATTTGCTAAGAAATGATTTGGGCCGGCTGGGAGTGAATATCCAAGCGCCAACTTTGTTTGAGGTCGCCAAATATAAAACTCTTTGCCAGATGACTTCTACGGTAACCGCCAAGGTTGATCAGGATATCTCAATTTATAAGCTTTTTTCTTCGATTTTCCCATCCGGTTCAGTTACCGGAGCGCCAAAAATCCGCGCTATGGAGATTATTAATATATTGGAGCAAGAACAGCGCAAAATTTACACGGGTGCTATTGGTTATATTACTCCTAAGAAGGATATGCTCTTTAATATTCCTATCCGTACTCTTTTAATCCAGGGCGCAGAAGGAGAGATGGGCATTGGAGGTGGTATTGTTTGGGATTCTACCGCTCAAGGTGAGTGGGATGAGGGGTTACTTAAGGCCAGGTTCTTTTCTGACCGGTCTAAAACGCCTTTTTTTACGGGATAATATGTTTGACAAAGCCGGAAATTAGGGTATAATAAACTAAAGATTAGGGTAATTCAAGCCGTTTAGGGATAGACAGCTAACCTTTGCGGCTTTTTCGCTTTTTTAGGAGGTGTAAGATCAAAAAAATAAAAACTTCAAATAAAGGCAGGAAATGCCGGTATCCGCATTGCAAACATATCTTAAGCATCTATAATCATGAAGCTTATTGCCATGTTCATCTGGGTTTACTAGCTTATACTCACGATCCAAAATTAGTTAAAGTATGATGATGAATAAACCGATAATTACAAATAATTTTGAACAAGCTTCCGGGGGTTTTTATGGCCTGGGTATTGCGCCCAAGATTTTAGATATCCTGGAGGGTATGAAATTTAAAGTTCCTACGCCGATTCAGTTAAAAGCTATCCCTTTAGCGATTGAAGGAAAAGATATTGTCGGGATTGCTCAGACTGGAACCGGTAAAACACATTCTTTTGCTATCCCGATGGTCCAGCGGCTGGTGCAGAAAAAAGGCATAGGTTTAGTGCTGGCGCCAACCAGGGAGTTAGCTCTGCAAATTGAAGAGGCTTGCCGGGGTATTGCCAATGCTTTTGGTATGAAAACTGCCTGCCTTATTGGTGGCGCGCCGATGCCGCCTCAGGTGCAGGCTTTGCGCCGGGATCCGCGGATAGTTATTGCTACTCCTGGCCGGTTGATCGACCATATGTCACAATGGAATTTTATTCCGGATAGCGTGGTGATGTTGGTGCTGGATGAAGCTGACCGGATGTTGGATATGGGTTTTGCTCCGCAGATAGAAAAAATTTTACGTTTCCTGCCTAAAGAAAGGCAAACTATGCTTTTTTCGGCAACTATGCCGAAAGAAATTATGAATATCGCCACTAAGTATATGAAGCTGCCCTTAAGCGTGGAGATCGCTCCTTCGGGAACTACGGCTGAAAAAGTGACTCAGGAGTTATTTATCGTTAAGAAAGAGATGAAGACCCAGTTACTTAAAAAATTGCTTGTTCAATATCACGGGCCGGTGCTTTTATTTTCGCGGACTAAACATAACGCTAAGAAAATTGTTAAATCTATCCGGGATATGGGGCATTCGGCTTCGGAGATTCATTCTAACCGCACGCTTGGCCAACGCCGGGATGCTTTAGAAGGTTTTAAATCCGGTAAATACCGGGTGTTGGTGGCAACGGACATTGCTTCCCGGGGTATTGATGTTACCGGAATTGAATTAGTGCTTAATTATGATTTACCGGAAGATGCGGAGAATTATGTGCATCGTATCGGCCGCACAGCCCGCGCCGGAAAAAAAGGGCATGCGATTTCTTTTGCTACACCTGACCAGGGCAATGATGTGCGCGATATTGAAAAACTTATTAAAGCTACTTTGCCGGTATCAAAACACGCGGAGCTTACCTTAGATAAATTTGGTGAATCCAGCCAACATTCAAGCCATAAGCCTGGCCGGTCTTTTGGCCGTTCATCTAACCATGGGCAGTCAAGACATGGCGGCCAAGCCAAAAAACCCTACAAATACCCCAAGCCTAAGTTTTATCGTTAGTAATTGGGGTCGGATCTATTTATTCTAAAAGAATTGGGGTCGGATCTATTTTTCTAGTATTAAAAATTACAGAAAAATAGATCCGACCCCAATTCTTCTTGCTAATTTGTTGCCTTTTTATTATAATAATATAAATAAATTGGTAAAAAGGAGATGCATTGGCAGATAAGAAACGAATAATTATCAGCGTTTTATTTTTATCTGCATTTTTTTCTTTTTCATTTGGTTTTTGCCTTGATAATCCGCCTTCCCCGGGTGCCGAACTTACCCTCACTAGTACAATTCTAACTGCTTTCCAAAATAATAAAGATATCATGATGCAGGAGCAGCAGATCACTATTGCCAACGCCAATATTTTGGGCGCCAAAAGTGTTTTCTTGCCGCAAATAAACCTGCAGGGAACATATACTTATAATGAAAAAGTGCTTAGCCCGAATATTTTCTCCGGGTATAAGAATGATAACCTGGCCAACCTGGCGTTTAGCGAATCGGTTTATAGCGGCGGGGCAAATATGGCTAATTTTAACCAGGCTAAACTTTCTTTGGATGTTCAGCAGGAGACTTTGCGCGCGAAAAAGCTGGATGTTGAGTTTGACGCCCGCCGGCTTTATTACGGGCTCTTGTTGGCCTATGAAACAGAGCGGATTGCTAAAGATGCTCTGACTCAGGCAATTGCGCATTACGAAGATGTTAAGCAGATGTATAAATATGGCACGGCTTCGCGTTTTGATATGCTTCAGTCCGGAGTGCAGGTATCTTTACTCGAGCCGGATGTAGTCAGGGCGAGCAACGAGATTGATTCTTTAAAAGCGGAGTTGAACAAACTTCTGGCGCGGGATGTTAATTATCCGATAGAAACCCAAGAGAAACTAACCTATTCTTTGATCGAAATTGATGAAAAGGATTTTTTAAAAAATGCTTATTTACAGCGCCCGGAAATAAAATTGAAATCTTTGGGTATTGATATTGATAAGTGGGGAATTCAGATGGCCAGGTCAGGATATCGTCCGCAAGTGGATATTACCGCAGGATATTCTTACCGTTCATCTAATTTGGGAAATATGTTTAATGCCAAACAGCGGAATTGGAACGCCGGGATATCCGTTAATATTCCCATCTTTGAAGGGTTTTCAACCAAAGCTAAAGTAGACGCGGCCAAGGCGCAATACGCGCAAGCCAAGATCAGCAAAGATAATTTAGTGGATCAGATTGCCGTGGAAGTGCGTAAGGCCTGCCTGGATTTGCAGAAATCCGCAGCGATCATTAAATCCCAGAAAGATAATGTCGACCAGGCGCGCGAGGCTTTAAGGATCAGTGAGGTCAGCTACGCTAATGGCGTAGCAATTAATTTGGATGTATTAGATGCCCAGGTTTCACTGGCTCAGATTCAGAAAAATCTGGCGGCGGGCACTTTTGATTATTTAATGGCGCAGGCTTATCTTGACCGCAGTATCGGTAAGCCTTTTATTAAGGAGACAAAAAATGAAAAACAAATTTAAGTTAATTATTTTAATTGCTGTGATTATTATCGCCGGATTAATTTCCCTGGCCTATTTTGTAAAAGAGCATAACCATAATAAAATTTTAAAAGTCTCCGGTAACATTGAAGGCGATGATGTGCGCATATCTTTTCGCGTAGACGGACAGATAATTGAGTTGCTCACTGATGAAGGCGAAGTGGTGAAGGCTGGGGATATAGTAGCGCGTTTAAATACTGATGAGCTAATTAAAGAACGGGATAATGCCGCGGCGTCTCTTCTTGCCGCTCAATTTGATTATGAACTGGCCAAAGTAGATTATGAAAGGTCAGAAAATCTTTTAAAAGAAGGGGCGGTCTCGATGCAAAAAAGAGACCAGGATAAAACAAAATATGACGCCGGCGCAGCTAAAGTCGAGCAATTAAAAGCTTCTTTGGCCTTAACTGAGACCCGCCTGGGTTTTGCCGAGTTAGCTTCTCCTTTAAATGGTTATATTCTGGTAAAAAGCAGTTTGGCCGGCGAAGTGGTTAAATCCGGGACTCCGGTGTTTACGGCGGTTGATTTAAATAATATCTGGGTCACGGCCTATATTAACGAAAGAGACCTGGGACGGGTAAAATTAGGCCAAAAAGCAGAAGTAACCACGGATACATTTGTCGGAAAAAAATATCAAGGGGAAGTTTCTTTTGTTTCCAGCCAGGCAGAGTTTACTCCTAAGTTTATCCAAACTCAGGAGGAGAGGGTAAAATTAGTCTACCGCATTAAGGTTAGAGTAGATAATTCCAGTCTTGAATTAAAGCCGGGCATGCCGGCCGATGCCTACATTATTGAATAAAAAATGATTACCATAAAAGCTGTGGGATTAACCAAGAATTTTGCTTCTTTGGCTGCGGTCAATGATTTTAATCTTGAAGTGCAAGAGGGCGAGATTTTTGGTTTAGTCGGCCCGGATGGCGCCGGTAAAACCACGACTATGCGCCTGTTGACCAGTATTCTTGATCCCACCAAAGGCGAGGCCTGGGTTTATAATAAGCATACGGTCAAAGAAGCAGAAAGCCTTAAAGAATCTATTGCTTATATGTCCCAACGTTTTGGGCTTTATGAAGAGTTAACTGTGCTTGAGAATATTAATTTTTATGCTGATGTTTACGGTGTAGCCAAAGATAAGCGGCCAGAAGCGGTTGACCGCTTGTTAGGCTTCTCCGGGCTGCTTCCTTTTAAGCAGCGTTTAGCCGGGAAACTTTCCGGCGGCATGAAACAAAAGCTGGGCCTGGCCTGTGCTTTAATTCATACGCCTAAAGTTTTATTCCTGGATGAACCCACCAATGGAGTCGATCCAGTTTCCCGCAGAGATTTTTGGTCGATTCTTTATGATTTGTTAAAAGAAAAAGTAACGATTTTTTGTTCAACATCTTATCTGGATGAAGCCGAGCGCTGCCACAGAGTTGGCCTGATGCACAAAGGAAAACTTTTGCGCTGCGACACACCGGATAGTATTAAAAAAGAACGTAAGGTTAAGACGCTGGAAGAAGCGTTTATCCAGATCATTAAAGAAAATGAATGACAACCTAGCGGTTAGTGTAGAAAATTTAGAAAAGAAATTCGGCTCCTTTACCGCGGTAAATAAAATTAATTTCCAGGTAAGCAAGGGAGAGATCTTTGGATTCCTGGGGCCAAATGGCGCAGGAAAATCCACGACGATTAGAATGCTTTGCGGGATTATTTCCCCGACTTCCGGTAAAGGCCAGGTTGGCGGGTACGATATCATTAAAGAGCAGTATAAGATTAAAGAACATATCGGCTATATGTCGCAGAAATTTTCCCTTTATAATGATTTGACTGTCGAGGAAAATATTAATTTTTATAGCGGAATATATAAAATTCCAAAGGCAGAAAAAAAAGAACGGTTTGATTCAGTTATCCGCGCCGCGGGTTTGGAAGGGATGGAGAGAAGCCTCACTTCCACGCTGGCTGCGGGCTGGAAACAGCGCCTAGCTTTAGGTTGCGCGCTGTTGCATAAGCCAAAAATTATATTTCTGGATGAGCCCACTTCCGGGGTCGACCCGATAACCCGGGCTAATTTCTGGGGGATTATTAAAGAACTGGCCAGCCAAGGGGTAACTGTTTTTATTACCACGCATTATATGGATGAAGCCGAAAATTGCAACCGGATGGTTTTAATTTACCACGGGACAATTATTGCCATGGGCACACCTCAGGAGATGAAAAGTAATAATATGAAAAATGAAGTCCTGGAAATAACTTTACCGGATTCTCAAAGCTGGCTGGAAAAATTAAGCCGGGTAGAAGGGATTAAGGAGGCAGCACTTTTTGGATCGAATATTCATGCGGTTGTTTATGATAGCGCTAAAGCAATACCGGCGATAAATGATTTCTTACAAAGTGAAAATGTTTTGCAATCTAGCGTTAAGAAAATTATTCCATCACTTGAGGATGTATTTGTTTCTTCAATCGAAGAATATGATCAGGCAGAGTCTAAAAAGAATTAAAGCCGTAGCTTGGAAAGAATTTGTCCAGATTAAGCGTGACTCGCGTAGCTTAGGGTTGGCGCTGGCAATTCCTATATTTATGCTTTTAATTTTTGGTTATGGGCTTTCCCTGGATATCGACCAGGTGCGGACTCTGGTCTGGAATCAGGATTCCTCTTCGCAGTTAACCAGCGAATTTCTGCTTAATTTTAAAAACTCCAAATATTTTAAGATAGTCGGTTATACCGATAATTACCGGGATATTCAGCGCAAAATTGATGATGGCGATATAATGATGGCTTTGGTTATCCCCAAAGATTTTTCGCATTTTATCCAGTCGGGTAAAATCGCCCCGCTGCAGTTAATCGTTGATGGTTCGGATGCCAACACCGCGACTATCGCTATGGGGTATGTGCGTTCAGTAGTTTCGCAATATAATGTAGAGTTACTGGCTGATGTTTTTGCTCAACATGGCTTAAGCCCGGTTAAATCTGTAAATGTCCATCCCCGGATTTGGTTTAATATGGGGTTAGTCAGTACCTGGTTTATTGTTCCCGGAGTTATCGCGATGATTATTATGATCATTTCAGCTTTATTGACTTCGGTTACGATTGCCCGGGAATGGGAAAGAGGGACCATGGAGCAATTGATCTCCACCCCGATTAAAGGGCCGGAACTTATTCTTGGTAAATTCATACCTTATTTTGTAATTGCTTTTTTTGATCTGATGGTGGGAGTGCTGATGGCGCAGTTTTTATTCGGCTTGCCTTTCCGGGGCCATTACATGTTACTGATAGTTTTAAGTTCTTTATTTATAACCGGAGCTCTTGCTCAGGGCATATTAATCTCGGTGGGTGCCAAAACGCAGCTTACCGCCAGCCAGCTGGCTACTATTTCTACGCTTATACCGACAATGTTGTTGTCGGGCTTTATCTATCCGATTTTTAATATGCCGAAATTCATCCAGGTGTTTACTTATCTTATTCCGGCGCGTTATTATATTACTGTGTTAAGAGATTTATTTCTGAAGGGCAACGGGATCGCCACTATCTGGGATGAGGCGCTTTTATTATTTTTATTCGCCGGAGTTATGCTGGTTCTGGCTCTTAGAAAATTCAAGAAAAAAGTAGCTTAAGGTTATCCACAGCTGTAGATACCGTTTAAACGGTATCTACAGCTGTGGATAACTTCAGGCTGAAGGCAGGGAGCTTAAATGTTCGAACGCGCTATAGCGATTTTCATTAAAGAATTTAAACAAATCTTCCGTGACCGGCAGATGAAGACCATACTTTTTATTTCTCCGCTTTTGCAGATAATCCTCTTTGGCTATGCGGCGAATAAAGATATTACCTATATTCCCACGGCTATCTATGACAAGGATAATACTTCCGAAAGCCGCCAGCTGTTGCGCCGGTTTACTTACTCTAAATATTTTATCCCGGAGCAGTATATTTATAATGATCCCGACCAGGATTTTGTTTTAAATAAAGGCAAAGTTAATGTGGTTATCCGTATTGACCGTGGATTTGGCCGTAATTTGGTAGCCGGTAAAGACGCTAACGTGCAGCTGGCTTTTGATGGCACGGATTCAAATACGGCGATGATTGTTTTAGGTTATGCCAATACGATTATCGGTAATTACCAGCAGGAGCTGTTTAAAAATAAAGCCGAAGCCGCAGGTTTTATTAATACTGTGCCCAGCGTACATTTGGAAGACCGCGCCTGGTTTAATGGAAATCTTGTTTCGCGGAATTATTATCTGCCCGGGGTAATTGCTACGATTGTAACGATGATGTCTCTTTTGTTAACGGCGATGGCCATAGTTAAGGAGAAGGAGATCGGCACGATGGAGCAGCTGACCGTAAGTCCGTTAAGGCCGCTGGAACTTATCATTGGCAAGCTGATGCCTTTTGGGGTGATCGCGCTAGTGCAGATTTTTCTGATTACTATATTGGGAGTGCTTTGGTTTCATTTGCCGATGCGCGGGAATGTTTTTTTTCTTTTATTTTCTACCTGCATATATTTATTTACTACTTTGGGAATTGGTTTATTTATTTCGACGATATCGGCGACCCAGCAGGAAGCGAATATGTCAGTTTTCCTTTTTTATATGCCCACGGTTTTACTTTCGGGGTTTGCTTATCCGATATCAAATATGCCGGTAGTGATTCAATGGTTTACTATTTTTAACCCCATGCGTTATTTTATGGTAGTGATCAGAAGTATTTTTCTAAAAGGCGTAGGCCTGGAAGTGCTCTGGCCGCAGCTATTGCCGCTTTTGTTGATCGGGATTTTTATTATTACTTTGAGTTCTTTGCGTTTTCGTAAAGGATTAATCTAGCCTATTACTAATGAATAATCAGAAGAAAACCGCGTTTAAACTTATTTTACTTTTTGGCTTAGTCAGCCTTTTTGGCGATATGGTTTATGAGGGGGCGCGCAGTGTTAACGGCCCGTATCTTAAGACTCTCGGCGCTAACGCGGCAATGGTGGGTTTAGTTGCCGGGCTGGCTGAGTTTTTAGGTTATGCCGTGCGTTTATTTTCCGGGTATTTTGCGGATAAGAAAAAAGCCTATTGGCTGTTTACTTTTATCGGTTATGGTTTATTAGTCAGCGTCCCGTTACTTTCACTTACCGGCATCTGGCAGGTCGCGGTTATTTTTATTATTGTCGAGAGGCTGGGCAAGGCCATCCGCAGCCCGGCCAAAGATACTATTCTTTCCCAGGCGACCAAACAAGTGGGTACGGGTTTTGGTTTTGCCATCGCCGAAGTGCTTGACCAGATAGGCGCCATTATTGGCCCGCTTATTTTTACCCTGCTTTTTGTATTTTTAGGCAAAGGCTCAAGGGGCCTGGTTGATTATCAACAAGGGTATGCTTTACTTTGGATACCGCTGGCTTTAGTTATGCTTTGTATCTATTTTGCCTATCGGGCTGTCCCTAATCCTCAGGTTTTGGAAAGCTCCGTAATTAAAAATCCGGAATCAGAGAAATTAAGCAAAGTTTTCTGGATCTATACGGTTTTTACTTTTATTACCACTCTGGGGTTTACTAATTTTGCGCTGATTGGCTATCATTTTAAAGCCAAACAGATCATGACTGACGCGCAGATTCCGTTATTTTACGCCATAGCTATGGGAGTTGATGCAATTGCGGCGATGGTCATCGGGAAAACCTATGATATTTTTAAAACCCGGCGTAATAATGAAAAAGCCGGACTGTTAACTTTGCTGGCAATTCCAGCTTTTTCGTTGTTTATACCAGTTTTTGTTTTTTCGGCAAAATTTTCCTGGTGTTTAACCGGGGCAATTATCTGGGGAATTGTTATGGGCGCGCATGAAACAGTGATGAAGTCGGCGATTGCTGATCTTACGCCTCTAAAGAAGAGAGGGACAGGTTACGGAATATTTAATACCGCCTATGGCTTGGCTATTTTTATCGGCAGCGCGCTGATTGGTTTACTTTATGAGCATTCAATAGCCGCGGTAATAATTATCAGCGTGGTAGTTGAATTAGCCGCTATCCTGGTGTTTTTCATTATGCGCAAAGAGGCATTGAAATAATATGCATATACCAGACGGATATTTAGGAGCCCCAACTTGCGGGGTTTTTTACGCGTTGATGTTTCCGGTCTGGGCGATTGCCTCGAGAGTTGTTAAAAAAACTTTAAAAGCAAAACAAGTGCCGATATTGGCAATTGGGGCGGCATTTAGTTTTGTAATTATGATGTTTAATATCCCCATACCCGGCGGGACTACCGGCCATGCAGTAGGAGGAGTGTTGGTAGCCATATTGCTGGGGCCGGCGGCGGCCTGTATTGCCATTACTGTGGCACTGGTAATTCAGGCGTTGTTATTTGGTGATGGCGGGATTACTGCGCTGGGAGCAAATTGTTTTAATATGGCATTTGTGCTTCCTTTTGCCGGATATCATATTTATAAAGCCATTAGTTATAAGGCTGTGATAAATTCAAAACGAAAAATTATCGCCGCCGGTATTGCCGGTTATCTGGCGTTGAATATTGCCGCGCTGTTAACCGGATTTGAATTTGGCCTGCAGCCTTTATTGCATAAAACCGCTGGTAACCAGGCATTATACTGCCCCTATAGTTTAAAGGTTGCGGTCCCGGTTATGCTGGGAGAGCATTTATTGATATTCGGATGGGTTGAGGCTATTGTTACTGCTTTAGTAATTAAATATTTGATGAAACATTCTTCGGAGTTCTTGGCAGGGGAAAGTAAAATTTAATGAAAATTATCTCTAAAATTTGGATTTTTATTGGTATATTAATTGTCCTGTCTCCTCTGGGTTTATTATTACCCGAACATTTTAAGGCAGGCGCAGCCTGGGGTGAGTGGGGAGTAGATGAAATACAAAAATTGGTGGGTTATATTCCCCAGGGTTTAGCCAAACTTTCCAGCATTTGGAGCGCGCCGATTCCTGATTATGCTTTTAAAGGGTGGGAAGGCAAGCCTTTAATAAGTTTAAGCCTGGCTTATGTTTTTTCTGCCAGCCTGGGAGTATTAATTTGCGTTGGCGTGGTATTTATATTAGGTAAATTTTTAACCAAGAAATAATTGGGGTCGGATCTATTTATGATTATATTGACCGGTGGTGCAGGTTTTATTGGAAGTTGTTTTCTGGCCAAGCTTAACAGCCAGGGCATAGAAGATATTATTGTAGTGGATAATTTCGACGCTTCAGGCAAATGGAATAATCTTTTGGGTAAGCGTTTCAGCGATTATATCCCAAAAGATGAATTCTTACAGCTTCTAGAGAATAATCATCTGCCTAAACTAAAACATATTATTCATCTGGGTGCTTGTAGCTCTACTTTAGTTATGGACCAGGAATATTTGATGAGTAATAATTATGATTATTCCAGGAGGCTCAGTGTCTGGGCGTTTGAACACAATATTCCGCTTATTTATGCCTCAAGTGCTGCGACATACGGGGATGGTTCTTTGGGTTACGATGATAGCGACGAAAATACCTTACGTTTAAAGCCGCTTAATCCATACGGGCAGTCAAAACAGGCTTTTGACCTCTGGCTGCTTAAAAATGGTTATATTTCCCGGGCTACGGGATTGAAATTTTTTAATGTTTTCGGCCCCAACGAATATCATAAGGCGCAGATGATGAGCGTAATCTGCCGCCGTTTTGACGAACTCAAAAACGGTTCACCCATGCGGCTATTTAAATCATATCTGGCACAGTATCCGGACGGCGAGCAAAAAAGGGATTTTATTTATGTTAAAGACGCTATTGAAGTTATTTATTATTTCTATAAAAATCCGCAAATTTCCGGGATCTTTAATTTAGGCACAGGCGTTGCGCGCAGCTGGAATGACCTGGCAAAAGCGATGTTTGCGGCACTCCATCTGCAGCCTAAGATTGAATATATTGAAATGCCGCTTGAGATGCGGGATAAATACCAGTATTTTACGCAGGCAAATATGACTAAGTTACGTTGCTGCGGATGCCAGCATAAATTCAGTACACTTGAAGAAGCAATAAAAGATTACTCAACTTATCTTAATTCCGGAACGTATATTTGACATTGAAGCATTTTTTTGTTATAAATATAAGTCATATCTGTTTTAAAATACATAGTTTTATTCTGCTAGGATATCAAATCTAAAAAAATGGAAGAAAATTCAACATTGTTTTCGACTCCGCTTTTTGAACAGCACAAAAAATCAGGAGCTAAACTTGCGCCTTTTGGCGGCTGGTTAATGCCTATCCAATATACTGGCATTATCCAAGAGCATAACTGGACGCGCAACTTTGCCGGGCTCTTTGATATCTGCCATATGGGTGAGTTTATGCTTCAGGCGGATTTAGCTAAGAGTAATTTTAATGATTTAGTGACGATTAATCTTAAAGATATGCCTTTGAAAGCTTGCCGTTACGGTTTTATGCTTAATGCGCAGGGGGGCATTATCGATGACCTTTTGGTTTATAGAATTGATCAGGCAGAGTGGATGATTGTAGTTAACGCAGCTACTACCGCTGGAGATTTTGCGTATTTAAAGAAACATTTAACTGGCGCAACGCGTTTTGAAAATGTTTCTGCGTCACTGGGCAAACTTGACTTACAGGGGCCGCTGGCTGGCGCAGTTTTAACTGAATTAGCAGGCGCGGATATTACAGCGTTACAATATTATACTTTTGGCTATTTTAATCTTCTGGACGAAGAAATAATTATCAGCCGCACCGGTTATACCGGAGAGCTAGGCTACGAATTATATATGCCGAATAATAAAATTGCCCAGTTATGGCAGAAAATACTTAATGACGAGCGAGTTAAGCCGATAGGTTTGGGAGCGCGCGATACTTTACGCCTCGAAATTGGTTATAGCCTTTATGGCCAGGATATAGACGATAAAACAACGCCGATAGAAGCAGGATTAAAATATTTTATTTCCTGGGATAAGGAGTTTGTGGGGAAAGCTGTTCTCTTAAAACAGAATCAAGATGGCCCCAGCCGCAGGATGGTTTGTTTTATCGCGGATTCCCGGCGTTCTCCGCGGCATAATTATCGGATATTACATAAGGGAGAAGATATTGGTGTGGTAACCAGCGGTTCATTTTCACCCAGCCTGGGATTTGGTATTGGGATGGGTTATGTTGGGCGCCAGATTCCTCTGGGCGATGAAATAATACTTAAAGATGCAGCAATTTCTATCACCGCAAAAGTTGTCAATAAACCTTTTTATAAAAATGGAACGGTAAAATCCAAGGAGATTAACCATGTTAATACCTGATAATCTTTTTTACACCAAAGATCACGAATGGGCAAAAATTGAGGGAGATAGCGCGAAAATTGGTATTACTGATTTTGCCCAAAGCTCTCTGGGAGATATTACTTTTATAGATTTACCAAAGCTAGGCGCTAAAGTAAAGCAATCCGAGTGGTGCGCCACAGTTGAATCAGTAAAAGCAGCTTCGGATGTGTATGCTCCGATAAGCGGAGAAGTAACGAAAACTAATACAGAATTAGCTAACCATCCGGAATTAGCCAATAAATCTGCTTATGATTCAGGATGGTTTGCAGTGATTAAAATTTCGGATTTAGCCGAAAAAAATAAACTTATGCTTCCGGTTCAATATAAAACATACCTTGAGGGTTTAACCAAGTGAATTATATCCCGCACACCGAGCAGGAAATAAAAGAGATGCTTAGCACTATCGGCGTAAAAAGCATTGATGACCTTTTTAAATGTATTCCTCAGGGCCTGCGGCCAAAATCTTTTGATATCCCGCAAGGGAAATCTGAATTTGAAGTAATTGAACATTTAAAACTTTTAAGCCATAAGAATGCTGCGCATCTTACGGATTTTGTGGGTGGTGGATTTTATGATCATTATATCCCGGCGGCAGTGGATGCTTTAGCCGGACGCTCTGAATTTTATACCGCTTATACACCTTATCAGCCGGAATGTTCGCAAGGCTGGTTGCAGGCAATTTATGAATATCAGACGGTGATCTGTGAATTAACCGGTTTGGATGTTTCTAATGCTTCGCTTTATGACGGAGGCACTGCGCTTTATGAAGCCGCGATGATGGCGGTCCGGCTTACCAAAAGAAAAAAAATTATTGTGGATAGCGGGGTGAACTTAATTTATCGCACTATGCTTTATGCTTATACCTCTAATCTTTCGATCGAGTTTGTAGAAACCCCGGTAGTACATGGCCAAAGCTGCCGGGAAGATATCTATAAACACCTGGATGATAAAACTGCGGCGGTAATTGTGCAGAATCCGAATTTCTTCGGCGCGGTGGATGATTTTTCGGATATTGTTAAACGCGTGCATAGTTGTGGGGCGCTGGCTATTGCTTCTGTATATCCGGTATCTTTGGGGATGCTTAAGAGCCCGGGGGAAATGGGTTTTGATATTGCCACAGGAGAGGGCCAAAGCTTAGGTTTGCCTTTATCATTTGGCGGGCCATACCTGGGTTTTATTTGCGTAAAAAAAGAACATCTGCGCCAGATGCCCGGAAGGATTGTTGGCGCCACCGTGGATAAAGATAATAAGCGCGGTTTTGTTTTAACTTTGCAGGCGCGCGAACAGCATATCCGCCGGGAAAAAGCCACTTCCAATATTTGTTCTAATGAAGCGCTTTGCGCATTACGCGCGTTAATTTACAGTTCACTTTTAGGCAAACAGGGGTTTGTGGATTTAGCTGACCTTAATTATCAGAAAGCGGAGTTTGCCAAGGCTACATTAGAAAAAGTGAGCGGGGTTAAAGTCAAGCGCAGCGCGCCGACCTTTAATGAATTTACTATTTGTCTGCCTAAAAATGCTGACGAAGTAGTTTTTAAAATGATTAATAAAGGTTTTGCCTGTGGTTTCCCGCTGGGCAGATTTTATCAAGGGATGGATAATTATCTTCTGGTCGCGGTTACCGAGAAGCGTACTAAAGAAGAGATTGTTAATTTTGCCAATACTCTGGAGGCCTCCCTATGCAGTTAATCTTTGAGAAAAGCCGGGCAGGACGCAGGGGATTTGCGCTTCCTAAAATAGATGTCCCGCTTGCCCAAAGTTTACCGGGAAAATATTGCCGTAATCAAGCAGCGAATTTACCGGAAGTTTCAGAGCTAGATGTGGTACGCCATTTTTCAAATTTATCCCGCTTGAATTTTTCTGTGGATACAAATTTCTATCCGCTGGGGTCATGCACGATGAAATATAATCCTAAATTTACGGAAAAAATTGCGGCGATGCCTGGTTTCAGTGATTTACATCCGCTTCTTCCGCAGCTTTTAGGCGGAGGAATGCTCGCGCAAGGGTCGCTGGAAGTTTTGTATAATACGGAAAGATTATTAGCTGAGATTACCGGGATGGCGGCTTTTACTACTCAGCCGCTTGCCGGAGCGCACGGAGAATTAACCGGGGTCATGCTTATTGCGGCGTATCATAAAGATAAGGGGGAGCCAAGAAAACATATTATTATTCCGGATTCTTCGCACGGCACGAATCCGGCGAGCGCGGCAATTGCCGGCTATGAGGTTAAAGTTATTCCCACGGATAAAGACGGATACCTGGATATGCAACTTTTTAAAAAAGCTTTAACTAAGGAAACTGCCGCGGTAATGCTTACCTGCCCGGATACTCTGGGGTTGTTTAATCCGAAGATAAAAGAGATCGCGGACCTGGCGCATCAGGTTGGCGCCTTAATGTATTACGATGGGGCAAATCTTAACGCGATTATGGGAAAATGCCGCCCGGGAGATATTGGTTTTGATGTAATCCACCTTAACCTGCATAAAACTTTCGCCACTCCGCATGGCGGAGGCGGGCCTGGCGCGGGGCCAGTGGGAGTGTGTGAAAAATTAGTGGAGTTTTTGCCGATATCCCGGGTTATCCGACGAGCTGACGGAACATTTGCTTTAGATTATCATAAGCATAAATCAATCGGTTATATTGCTCCTTTTTACGGAAACTTTGGAGTGATTTTAAAAGCTTACGCGTATATTCTGGCTTTGGGTAAATCCGGGCTGATTGCCTCAAGCGAAAACGCGGTGTTAAGCGCGAATTATTGCCTGGCGCGCTTAAAAGATTATTACGCGGCAGGCTATGATAAAATTTGTATGCATGAGTGTGTGCTATCTGCGGCTAAGCAATTAGAGCAGGGAGTGCATGCTTTGGATATTGCTAAATATTTAATTGACCAGGGATTTCACCCGCCGACAATTTATTTTCCAATGATTGTTAAAGAGGCAATGATGATTGAGCCGACAGAAACTGAGAGCAAGGAAACGCTGGATGCTTTTATCGAAGTGATGATTAAGGCGGCTAAACTTGCTAAAACAAACCCTGACCTGCTGCATTTAGCTCCAGTCTCAATGCCGATTAAGCGGCTTGATGAAACTAAAGCCGCCCGAGAACCGAACCTGCGTTGGCAGTCTCATTAAAAAAATATTATGAAAACATTTAGGCTTTTGCGTTCAAACCCGGCTAGTGCTGCGTATAATATGGCACTGGATGCAGAGATTTTTTCACGTTTTCTGGTTGATCGGATACCGGTTTTGCGAATATATAGCTGGGAAGCGGGCGCGTTAACTTATGGCATTTCGCAGCAGGCGGAAAATGAAATTGATATTAACCGATGCAGCTGCGACGGAGTGCAGATCGCGCAAAGAATTACCGGCGGGGGCGTACTTTTTCACCAGGATGAAATAACTTATAGCTTAGTTTGCGCCAAAGCTGATGTAGGAGAGGATGAAAAAGTTTTTGTGGATTATCGTGCGATCTGCACGTTTTTGATCTATTTTTATGAATCATTGGGTTTAAAACCTTGTTTTGCACTTGAGGCTAAAGATTTCGTAAATAAAAGTGTGGCGCATGAATTATGCAGCGCCTCGCGCGAGAAATACGATATTGTAATTAACGGTAAAAAAATAGGCGGTAATGCCCAGAAGCGCAAGCGGGAGGCGATATTTCAACATGGCTCTATCCCGCTTAGTATTGATTGGGATTTTTTACGCCGGTATGTGCGGAATTTGCCCGAAGATATCTCTCTAGAAGCAACCGCATTAACTCAAGAATTAATATCTTTGCCGAGCCGGAAAGTTTTAGAACAAAAGCTTATTGATGCATTCGCGCATACATTTAAAGTTAATTTTATAGAAGAGAAAGCCTCGTATGAAACCACCCTGGTTAAATAAAAAAATTTCACTTCGGCAGTGTGCCGAAGTTAAAACATTGCTTAAAGATTTAAACCTGAATACGGTTTGTGAGGAAGCGCTTTGTCCGAATATCGGGGAGTGTTTTAATAAAAAACAGGCGACATTTATTATCCTGGGGTCAATTTGCACGCGCGCTTGTGGTTTTTGCGCAGTTACTAAAGGTGTTCCGCTTCCAATTGATCAAGATGAACCCCGGCGTATTGCGCAAGCGGTTAAAAGATTAGGATTAACGCATTTGGTGCTTACGAGCGTTACGCGCGATGACCTTGCTGATGGAGGGGCCGCGGCATTTGCGGAAACTGTGCTTTTTTTACGTACGAAAAATAAAAACATTATGATTGAAACTTTGATTCCTGATTTTAAGGCCGACAGTGAAGCTTTAGTTGTATTAGCCAACGCTAAACCGGATATCATCGCCCATAATCTGGAAACAGTATCGCGTTTATATCCAGAGATCCGGCCAACTGGGGCTTCTTACCACCGGTCTTTGGAAGTATTGCGTCTATTAAAAGATATCGCGCCGAATATTCCTCTTAAATCCGGATTTATGCTCGGGCTTGGCGAGAAGGAAGAAGAAATTTTAAATATGTTTGATGACCTGATCAAGGCAGGTTGTTCCTATTTAAGTATCGGGCAGTATCTTGCGCCGAGCCGGCAACATATTCCGGTAAAAGAGTATCTTGCGCCGGAAATTTTTAAAAACTATGAGGCGCAAGCTTATCAGCGTGGATTTAAATATGTAAAAAGCGGCCCCTATGTGCGTAGTTCTTATGCTGCGGCTGATTATAGCGCAGCGCTTAAATGAAAAATAATTTTATCCAGCGTACTTTAATTAGCGCTTTATCATTCTTAAAAGATTCGCTTTTTGCCGACGAGCTGGCTTTGAAAAAAGGGTTTTTGCAATCATTAGACGCGCGGATCAAAACCCTGATTTTTGCCTGGTTCATCATTGCGGTTTTGTTAACTAAAAATATAAACACTGTTTTATGTTTGTATTTTTTGTGTATTTTTCTCTCCAGCGTATCTAAAATTAATCTGGGATTTTTTTTAAAGCGCACCTGGTTATTTATCCCTTTTTTTTCTTTATTGATCGGCTTGCCTGCGTTATTTAGTGTTTTTACTCCCGGGGAATCTTTATTTAACTTACAATTTGGTAGTTTTACGTTGGTAATCACGCGGCCGGGAGTATTTACTGTTTTATTATTTGTTTTACGCGTAACTACTTCAGTGTCTTTTATTGTATTGCTGAGTATTACCACTAAGCATTTTGAATTGTTAAAAGTATTACGTGTTTTTGGCCTGCCGCAGGCCTTTACCATGGTTTTAGGAATATGCTACCGCTATATTTATCTTTTTATCGGCATCATTGAAAATACTTATTTGGCGATGAAGAGCCGGGTAGGCAATGCCATATATTGCAAAAGGGGGCAGCATATTGTTGCCTGGAATATTGCTTCACTTTGGCTGCGCTCTTATCAGCTTAACGAAGATGTTTACCGGGCGATGCTTTCCCGGGGCTACAGTGGTGAGCCGGTTGTATTAAGTAATTTTAAAACTCGATTTAGAGATTGGTTATTTCTTACCGGAGGAATTTTATTAGGGACAGCGACTATTTTTTTATAACGTAGGGGAGGTTTAAACCTCCCCTACGTTCATAATTATCTATGAACAATTTACTTTTTACATTAAAAAATATTTCATTTGCTTATTTGGGTAAACTCCCGGCGTTATCTAATGTTAGCCTGGATATCAACGCCGGTCAAAAAATTACGGTTATTGGCGCCAATGGCTCAGGAAAATCTACGTTTTTACAGATACTTGACGGTTTATTGTTTGCGGATAGCGGAGAGGCAAGATTTTGTGGAAAACAATTAAATGAGAAAGCTTTTACTGATGAAAAATTCACTCGGGAATTCAGGCGTAAAGTGGGTTTTGTTTTTCAGAATCCGGATGTGCAATTATTTTGTCCGACGGTAAAAGATGATATTGTTTTCGGCCCTTTGCAGTTGGGTTTTGCAAAAAACGAAGTTGAAAAACGCTTAGAAAAATTAGTAGAGATTTTAGATATAAGTACGCTGCTTAATCGATCGCCTTATCAGTTAAGTATCGGTGAAAAACGTAAAGTAGCTATTGCCTCTACTTTAATTATCCAGCCAGAGGTGCTTATCCTTGATGAGCCAACTGCCGGGCTTGATCCGTTGACTACCCGGCATATTATTGATTTACTCATTGATGAAAATCTGCGCGGCAAAACAATAATTACCGCAACGCATGACCTGCACATTGTTGAAGAGATATCCGATCTGGTTTATGTATTTAATCAGCAGAAAACAATTACCCGTTTTGGTAAAACTGATACAATCCTTAATGATACAGATTTGCTGACCCAAAATAACTTGGTGCATATTCATAGCCATAAACATAAAGATAAGGTGCATCTGCATCCGCATGTGCATTTGGATCATCATGCACCGTAACGAAAATAGGGTGTCCCTTAGGGGACGTCCCCCTAGGAGGACGTCCCCATTAAGAGAGGAAAGATATGTTAAAAGAAAAAGTGTTTTGTACGCAACTTAAAGGGAGACAACGGTTTTTGCGCTTGTTGGGAGATTCGACCAAGGCTGTTGGATTACGTTGTGGGTTAGTTACTTTGAAACCTAAGGAATTAATTGGTGAACATAAGACTGAAAACAAAGAAGAGGTAATTATCATCTTAAAAGGCAACGCTACTGTCCATTTTGGAAAAAATAAAAAACTTAAAGCCCCTCAAAATTCCTTCGTTTTTATCCCTTCAGAAACCCTGCACAATGTTGAAAATTCGGGAAGTGTAATTCTGCAGTATGTCTATGTGACTACTCAAGTTGCGTAAAAAAATCCTTGCAATCTAAATTCCTTAAGGTAAAATAAAATACAGCGGTAATTTTATTTATTTAGGGTAAATCGAAAGAGCAAAAATGCAGGATAAATCTAAAAAAAGATTTACTATCCATCAAAAGCTTACGATATTTATAGTCATTTCTTTTTCTATTGTCGGCTTGGTTGGGCTGGGTTTGATGTATTGGTCGGAATATAGGCTTTTACGCCAGACGATCAGCCGGGATTATTTAACCATGGCTCAACTCTTAGGTAGTTCTCTGGATAGGATCGTGAGCAGGGAAATAAAAAGCATTGAAGTGTTTATGGCCTCGTATGAACGTTTACAAGATGTAGAAAAATATAATTTAAAATATGCAGGAATGAGTAATGAGCAAAAAAAAGCTTATTTTAAAGGTGTGGAAGAACAATGGGCCAAGGCCACTGACAATGATTCTTTAATTACAGAATATACCAAGAGCGCGGTCGGAATTAGATTAAAGGAGATAGCTTTGGATGATCCGAGTATCGCTGAAATTTTCATGACTGATAAATACGGCGGATTAGTTGCCGCATCAGACAGGACAACTGATTTTTATCAGGCTGACGAAGAATGGTGGCAGAAATCTTTTGATAATGGCCAGGGAAATGTTTTTGTGGATAAGATCGGATTGGACCCCTCAAGCAAAGCCTTAGGTTTAGCAATAAGTGTGCCAATTAAGAACCGATCAAAAGAAGTAATCGGAGTTTGTAAAAGTGTCCTGGAAATTAATCGTTTATTTTCTCCCTTAATAAATTTTAGTATCGGTAAAAGTGGCCACGTTACGCTTATAGATAAGCAGGGTAATTTAATATTCCATCCCGGGATCCAGGGGATGACGCGAAAACTACCCTATGAAGCCACTAATAAAATTATCAGTCAAGATAGCGGATACTTGTTGGCTAATGAAACAGCCCAGTTGCATAAGGGGAAAGTATTTATTTTTTATTTTAAAGTTAATCATCCGGTGCTGCTGGAGAGTGGTTTAGAGTGGTGGATATGCGTAGTCCAGGATGATGCGGAGGTATTTGCTCCGTTAGCAGTGTTAATTTTCAGTTTTATACCGGCGGCATTGGCTATGCTTGCGTTAATTGTATTAACCGGGTTATTATTTAGCAGGATACTGGTGAAACCAATATTGGAATTGGTTGATGCTACTGAAAAAATTGCCAAAGGCAACTTGAATTATAAAGTAGATATTAAGGCAAATGATGAAATAAAGGATTTAGCGGATTCTTTTAATTCCATGTTAGCCAGCCTCAAGAATACCTTTACTACTGTGGATAAACTTAATGACGAGATCGCTTTGCGCAAGAAAACAGAAGAAACTTTACATAAGAGCGAAGAGCAATATCGCACGTTGTTTACTGAATCCCGCGACGCGGTTATGGTATTGTCATCTGATGAAAAATTTATTTCCGGAAATCCCGCGGCAATTAAAATGTTTGGTTGCCAGGATGAAAATGAATTTAAGTCTAAGTCGGCAGCAGACCTGTCTCCGGAATTTCAACCCGATGGCTCTAGGTCGGTGGATAAGTCCCGGAAAATGATGATGTTAGCGGTGGGGAAAGGCTCAAACTTATTTGAATGGACGCATAAACGTATGGATGGAGTTGAGTTCATCTCGACAGTGTTACTTTCAAAGTTTGAAATTAGCGGCCAGGTGTTCTTACAGGCAACTGTGCGGGATATTACCGAGAGGGTAAAAGCAGAAAAGCGTATAAATAAGTTAAATAAAATGCAGACGGCTTTACTTAATCCGGGAAAGCTTGAGGATAAACTTAAGGTAATTACGGATAGCGTGGTGGATATTTTTAAAGCTGAATTCTCCCGCATTTGGCTGATGGCTCCGGGAGATCAATGTAATTCAGGTTGCCCGCACGCCGCGGTTAAGCAGGGGCCTCATGTATGTATTAACCGGGATCATTGCCTGCATCTTGTTTCCAGTTCAGGATGTTATACGCATATTGATGGGGGGCACTCACGGGTTCCTTTTGGCTGCTATAAGATCGGGGGCATAGCATCCGGGGAGTTTCCTTCTTTTTTAACTAATGATGTAACGCATGATCCCAGGGTTCACAATCATGAATGGGCCGGCAAACTGGGTTTGGTTTCTTTTGCCGGTTTCAGGTTAGGGTTATCTGATAATGAAACCATCGGAGTTTTAGCGCTTTTTTCAAAACACCATATTTCCACTGAAGAATACGCGTTAATCGAGGCGATTAGTACTATAGTGATCCGGGTAATTAAGGCGTCACAGGCAGAAGAAGCAATAAAGAAAAGTGAGGCGTGGTTTTCTACTACTTTGACCAGTATTGGTGACGCGGTAATTACTGTTGATACAGAAGGTAATATAACTTTTATTAATCCTGTGGCCCAAAAATTAACCGGTTGGTTGGCAGCTGAAGCTATTGGCAGGCATATCGATGAGGTGTTTATAATTAAAAAAGAGGATACGGATGAAAAAGTTGATAATCCTATCCTGAAAGTTTTAAGTAACGGCCAAATAGTCAATTTAGCTAATCATACTGTTTTGATATCTAAAGATGGCAGTAGGTGCGCGATCGATGATAGCGCGGCTCCCATCAGGAATGAAGCTAGCCAGG
>JAQTRA010000062.1 GCA_028712045.1 Candidatus Omnitrophota bacterium
GGCTGGTGGTGGTTTTTACGTTTTAGAGAACCTGAAGAAGTCCACCTCAACTTTTGATATTCCGATTTTAATATTAACCGCCCAGCAGCAAATGGGCTTAGAAGAGAAGGTTAAACAAATGGGCGCAGCAGCATTTTTTAATAAACCTTTTGACCCAAAATTATTACAAACCAAGATTAAAGAAATTCTAGATCTTGGAAATTGATTCTTAGTAATTAAAATATATTTAAATAGATTATTTTGCGCGGGTGGTGAAATGGCAGACACGCAAGCATGAGGGGCTTGTGCCGAAAGGCTTGGGGGTTCAACTCCCCCCTCGCGCATTATTTATTTTCTTTGGGTTTTTCCTGCCGCTTATCTTTGACGTAATTACTTTTTTCCACACTCTTAGCCAGTTTTTTTAATTCTGCGCCAATTTCCCCGACTTGAGCTACATGGGTAATTTCACGGGTTTCATTAGTGACTACGCCGATAGATACCGAAAGCAGCCGGATTTTATGGATTTGTTTTTGCCGGTCGTATCCCACAATAAAACCGCTCTCTCTGTCCTCCTGGTTGTAGAATGAGGGGGATAGCTTGTCAAAGTCGTGGATTATTTTTTCGCAAATTTTATCGGCTAAATTAGGGGTGGTGATAACTACAAAATCATCACCGCCGATATGTCCCACGAAATCTTTCGGGTTGCCGCATTCTTTAGCTGCGGCAAGTAAGATGCGTGCGGTTTCGCGGATCACATCATCCCCGTGTTCAAAACCATATTTATCATTGTAAGCTTTGAATTTATCCAGGTCAACGTAGCAAACCGCGTAAGGCGCTTTTTTTTCAATGCAATCGGATAGTTCATTAAGTATGGCGATATTGCCCGGCAGGCGGGTCAGCGGGTTTGCTTCCAGGTCTCTTTTTGTCCGCCTTAAAACCATGCGTATCCTGGCCAGGAGTTCTTTGGGCTCGAAAGGTTTAACAATATAATCATCTGCTCCGGAGTCAATGCCATCAACTTTATCGCTGATTTCACCTTTACCGGTGACCATAATTACCGGCAAATGCGCCAGGAGTAAATCTTTTTTAACTAAATTACATACTTGTAATCCGTCCATTTTAGGCATTTTATAATCTAAAAGCACCAGGTCCAGGGGTTTGGAGCGGATGATTTCCAGGGCTTCTTCGCCATTTTTGGCTTCGATAGTTTCGTAATTTTCCTCGGCTAGGGTAATTTTAAGCACATCCCTGATATCCGGATCATCATCAGCAATAAGTATTTTTATATTCATATTAAATTAAGCAGCGTTAAGAGTGAAACTAAAAGTTGAGCCTTCTCCAAGTTTACTTCTCACCCATATTCTTCCCTGATGGGCTTCGACAATATGTTTGACCAGGGCCAGCCCCAGGCCGGTGCCCTTTACCTCCTGGTTAATAGTATTCTCTACCCGGAAAAATTCTTCAAATATTTTTTCCTGGGCATCTTCCGGAATCCCAAAGCCGGTGTCCGTAACATCGATCTGGATTATTTTACCCGAACTTTGCGCGTTGATGCTGATTTTACCGTTTTCCGGGGTAAATTTCAGCGCGTTTCCCACCAAATTAATAAAAACTCTTTCAATCTGGCTGCGGTCAGCCAATATCTTCTGGCAATTTTCAGGTATATTACTGCTGAAGGTAATATTTTTCGTTTTTAATTGCTCAGAAAGTAAATCAGCTACTTTATCCGCAATGTATTTAAGCTCCAGGCTTTCTAAGTTCATATTCACTTTACCGGATTCAATGCGCGAGATGTCCAGCAAGTCGTTTACCATATGCACTAACTCGTCGCTATGGCGGTTGATCTTTTCCAGGCGGGTTTTTATTTCATCCGGGACCGATCCCAATTTGCCGGCAAGTAAAATGGCCGCGTAGCCCTTAATTGAGGTCAGCGGGGTTCTTAGCTCATGGGATACGCTGGAGATGAAATCGCTTTTACGCTTACTTATTTTGCCCACTTCTTCCAGCGCCTGGGTAAGCTGATGCGTTCTTTCTTCAACTTTTATTTCCAGTTCTTGTTGTGAACGCCAGGTTTTTTCAAAAAGCCGGGCATTATCTAAAGTTTGGCCGATTTGGTTAGCTAAAATAGTAATTAGTTCTTGTTCTCCTTCAGTGATATAGGTTTCGATATTTTGGGTGCCGACAAAAAGAAACCCCTGGCTTCCTTCTTGAGCTAATATCGGGCAAATAATAAATGAACGTACGGCAAAGAGCTGATAAATTTTGTCTTTGGTTAAAAAATTATTCGGGACAGAGACTGAGGAGGCAGTTTTTCCGCTATGAATCAAATCCAGGTAATAATCTTTAGCCAGATTAACCGAGGATCTTATCTTTTCAGAATCAGCATCGCTATAGCCCAGGTTTAAGCATGGATTAAACTCTCTTTTTAAGTCGCTCCATAGAAAGGCAAGGGCTTTTTCAAACCCCAGCTCTTCTAAGGATTCATTGCTTATTTTTTTGAAAATCTGTTTTTCTTCTAAAGTAGTGCTGATATCCCGGGATAATTTTTGCAGGATATCTAAGCCAGAGATCTTTTTATCCAGTTCTTCCTGGGTCTTATTTAATTCCATATCGGTGCGCATAATTAACTTGGCCTGTTCGTCCATTTCCTCCAGAGAAGCTTCTAATGTTTTTATCTGTTTATCTTTTTCCCTTAGGCTTTGCACCTTGGAAAGTAAAAGCATGCCCAGGCCGGCGGCAACTAAACAAAAACTGATAAAGAAAAAACTTAACATTTTATTGTTCTCCTATGGCTAGGATATTGATACTTTGATTATGGCAATAAGTCCGCCCCAGGTAATTTATAGATTTAAGCGGCGCTTGTTCGCCGTAAGTATATATTCCAATTATTGGCGTGTTTTCGCCGAATACCGCCTTAATTATTTCAAGTTCCCTTAAACAGCGCCTGCCTAAAAGCGTAAATCTTGAAGCTGAATCAAAAATCATGACTAATTTTGTTTTCTGTGCTCCGAGATTCTTCTTGGCTTCTTCGCAGGAGGTTACTGCCGCGGCCAGGCAGGAATCTTTGGTGCCGATCATTAACCGGATCGGGCTATTTTGAGGAATATCCCCCTGGGTAACCAGCGAGCCGTCATCTTTTATCGAGATAATATTACGCAGCAGGTATTCTTTCTCTCCCTGCAAATAAATACCTATCGGATAAAAGATAGATATGCGCCGGAGTTCCTTGGCCAGCTGCAAAGTGTCTTTAGCAAAATAATCTTCATAGAGTTTTACTGCCGGCTCATGGTTAATTTCTTGAATAATATTGCCTTCAGCTTTAGTAACATAACGAATTTTTCCTAAAGCCTTCCAGCCGTGCTTAATGCCTAACCCGAAATTAATTTTTCCGCCGAAAAGCAACCCGCAACATGAATCCGTAAGCACGTCTTTATTAAAATATTGAAAGGTTTTGGCAAAAGCAAAATTATCTGAGGCTGAAGCGCCGATTAAAGGAAAACTTCTGCCCAGGTTTTCCTGGATACCGTTGATTAAATTTGTCCCGTCGGATATTAACCCGTCCGAAAAGATTAAACTTAAACTCCGGCGTACATCTTTGCAGCCATAGAGTAATTTTTCTCCCAGTTCCCGGCCGGCGGCAATCGCTGTTTTTTTACTTATTTCCTTAACCCAGGCAAGATTTAAAAATGTTTGGGGATTTAAGCTAATTAACAAAACGGCGAACCCGTGTTTAAATATTCCTTTATTGGTGATGATTCCCAGGCTGCTACAGCCTAATATGGGGACACCACCTAATAAATTATTGGCGATTTTTAAAACTAAGGGATGGGCGAATTCTATAGTTGAAAAAATAATCGCTAAATCCCCGTGGGCTTTACCTAACCCAATTATCGCCTGGCCAACCGCTTCGTTAGTGGCCTGGATATGGTCTTTATTTTCGCTAAAACCCAGGCTGATATTCATGGCAGTCAGTATATAATGTAAATATAGGAGGGTCAATATAATTGTTGACTAAAGGTGCTTATATAGTAAAATAACTTTGCATATTTTTTTGGCCCCATCGTCTAGCCTGGTCTAGGACGTCAGCTTCTCAGGCTGTAAACACCGGTTCAAATCCGGTTGGGGCTATTAAAATATTTATTCTCAAAGCAAAATATATTTTGCTTGCTTTTTATTAAGCTTTATAATAAAATATAAAAAGTAATAAGGAGGAGCGAATGCAAAAACATTTAAGTTTTTTAAAAGTTTCCAGTGCAGTGGTTAAGATAGCTGCCTGGATTTTTTTGTTTCTGGGGCTACTGGGCGGAATTTCTTTGCTTTTTGGCATAGTTCCCGGAACTCCCCGCTGGATGGGGGTTGTTATCCTGGCTTTTTATATTTTTATTTTCACCTTTTTACTTTTTACTGCAAAAATAGCGGATCTTTTAGTGAAGGTCGTCAACGCCATTAAGTTGGAATAATTTTTAGTTTATTGCATTTGTATTATCAAGGAGGCTAAGTATGAAGCGAAATTTTATTTTTTGTTTTGTCATAGGTCTAATATTTTCAGGAGTTTTGGGCTGTGATAAAATAGGGATCCCTGCTTCTAAAAAAACGCCGGCTGCAGGAGTAAGGACTGCCTCGGTTGCTCCTTTGGTTAAAGGCACAGTTGTAGCCAAGATAAATAATATCTCCATTGGTTTAGATGATTTAAATCAGGAGATTGATCTGTATAATTCTAATGTTCCGGCAGACAGGCCGGATTTAAAGATTGCAACGCGTGAGCAAAAAATTAATTATCTGAAAAATGAAATAGTGCGCCGGACTTTACTTTATCAGGATGCTTTAGATAAAGGCCTGGACCGCAACGAAGAAGTGGTTATCGCCTTAGACAAAACCAAAACTCAGCTTTTAGTCATGGAGTTAATCAAGCAGGTTTCGGAGAAGGTGGATGTTACCTCCAAAGAAGTTGAAGATTATTATAATACTTATAAGGAACAATTAAAGGAACCTGAAGAGCGCCAGGTCAGAGAGATAGTTTTACCTAGCGAACAGGAAGCCAAGGATATGTTAATTCAGCTTTTGCAGGGAGCAGATTTTGCTACCTTAGCCAGAAGTAATTCGAAATCAGCCAGCGCTAAAGACGGAGGGGATTTAGGGTTTATTAAGAAAGGCGCAAAATCTCCGCAGTTTGATTCGGTGGCTTTTTCTGATTATCTAGAAGTCGGTAAATCCAGCAATGTGTTTAAAACCCCGGATGGTTACAGCATTATTAAACTGGAAGGCAAGCGGGGCGGCAAGCAAAAACCTTTAAGCGAGATGTGGGATGATATTAAGAAAGGGCTTATCTTTTTAAAGCAACAGCAGGTTGTTGAAGAGATGATCGGAAAACTTTCACGCGACGCTAAAATAGATGTTTATGAAGGAGAGATAAAATAATGGCCATAGAAAAACAAAAGCTTATTTTAATAAGCGGCGTAGTTCTGGGCGTGGTGGCAATCCTGATGACCAAAATGGTTATGGACCAACAACGGCAGGAGGCTCAAGCGCAGGCAAAAAAAGCGCTGGTTAAAATGCAATCCAATCAAAGCGTGGTTTTGGTAGCTAAACAGGATATTCCCAGTGGTTCGATTATTGATTCCAGTATGATTGATAGCGCGATTGTGCCGAACCAATTTATCCAACCTCAGGCAGTTACTTCGGTAGATAGGATTTTAGGGATGGTTAGCTTGGCTCCAATTTCTAAGGGCGAACAAATAGTTCTTTCTAAGTTTTCCAAGGACCGCAAAGATAGCGGTGGTGGTTTAGCCGGAAATACTCCGGTGGGTAAAAGGGCAATTTCTATTGCGGTTGATACTATCGCTTCTGTATCCGGGATGGTTAGGCCCGGGGATTATGTTGATGTAATTGCCACTTTGGCAGTCCCTATCCAAGGCGCCGACGGTAAATTATCCAGCCAGATGGCGGTAGTCCCTTTATTCCAAAATGTTTTGGTTTTGGCTGTAGGCCAAAATACCGGTTATGTTAACAGATCCGAAGGCCGCTATACCCAGGGCGAGGGTTCTTCCGGCGGAGGGTTAATCACCTTAGCTTTAGGGCCGCAAGAGGCTAATCTTATTGCTTTTGTTCAGGAGCAGGGTAAAATGCGCCTGACTT
>JAQTRA010000063.1 GCA_028712045.1 Candidatus Omnitrophota bacterium
CTCCTTTCGCCTGCACCCACTTGGCCTCAAGCAATAAAGCAGCAGCCTGAGCATCCAGATAAGCCCTTTTAGCTTTGACTAAATTATCTTCAATAATCGTCCAGTTATCAAAACTCACAAACCCAATTGAGTATTGTGCCTGGGCAATTTTAGAACGCTCCTGGGCCGCAATCAACATTTTATCCTGCACCGAAACATTTTCTAACCCGTCCTGCAATGCTGCCCAGCTCTGCTGTAAAGTTAAAATTAAGCCGTCGCGCATGCTTCTTTCGTTTTCCTCAAGCTGTTTAACCAAAGCCCGCGCCCCGGAAACCTGCGCGGTCCTTAAACCTCCTTCAAAAATAGGCATGGATAAAGTAAGGCCTAAATTCCATTGATTGCCCCGGGGAGCCCAATGCGAACCGGCTTTGTTTGCTCCGCCTTGGCCGGATAACTCCGGAGAAAAATTACCATAAGCCGATTTTAAACTGAATTCTGCTGAACGCTTTTGAGCCATGATCTGCTGCAAAGATGCATTATTCTTAATTAAAAGTTCAAAATCCGGCTTATCTAAAACACTATCTTTAACTTTAAAATTTCCTTTAGCCAGCATAGGAGTTAATTTTGACCGGCCCATTTCTTTAACTAATGCTCCCTGGGCAACTTCTACTGCTCTTTTCGCCTGAGCAATACCATAATTTGCGCCGGCTAAATCTGCTTCCGCAGTTAAAAGCGCGCCTTTATGCTCAAGACCTGAGGCATAGCGCAGAGAAATTAACTCTAAATTTCCCCTCCGGATATTAAAGATCTCTTCGGTAATCCGCAACATCTCCTGAGCTTTTAAAAGATCAACAAAAGCAGAACGCAACCTATACCTGACTGTGGTCGAGGTAAACCTAAAGCCCTGCTTAGCCGCATCAATATCCTGCTGCGCTGCTTTTACATTATTAATTGTTTTTAACCCATCAAAAATTAATTGCGTTCCGGTTACGCCATAACCATATGAATCTGCTTTAGTACTTTGCCCTGCGCTAGATGAACTCTGAGCAGTAGATGCGCTTACTTCTCCATCTATCTGAGGATACAAACCACTGGCAGTTTCTTGTTTAGAAGCCTCAGATTGTTTCACTTCTTCCCCAGCGGCAATTAAATCCGGATGATTTTTTGCTGCTTCCTTAATACAATCACCCCAGGTAAGCACCTCATCCGCGGCAAAAGCTTTACCAAAACATCCGACTATAATAAAAAATATAATAATCTGTAAATACCTTAATCTCATTTATGTTTTCCTGCTCCGTTTAAAAACATCTCCAAAACAAAACCCGACATCCGGCTTAAATTTTTTGTAGACTTTGTTTCATCTCTTAGCCAATTAAAAACTACTGACATCAGCACAGAAATAAAAATATCCGCAATCTGCTTGGCCGGAAAATCATCTTTAACTAAATTTTCTTCCTGGCTGGATTTAATTAAATCCATAACAAACTCCCGATGCTGCAAAACTACGGGTAAATTATGCAACTTGCCAACCCGGATAGTCCGGCTTTTATTTCTTTCGTTAAAAAATATACGGAAGGAATTTTGGTTTCTTTCGAAAAACGATAAATTCTCCTGGATAAATACGGCTAATTTTTCTTTGGCACTCTGAGCTTTGGCTGTTTCCTCTTTTAAAATAGTCAACAAATCTTTATATTTCTGTTCGACTAAAGAAAGATAAAGCGCGTCTTTATCTTTGAAATATAAATAAACCGTCCCGGTAGCGTATTGCGCTTCTTTAGCAATATCCTGCATCGTAGCCTCATAATAGCCTTTCAGAGCAAACACATGCTCAGCGGCCCTGAGGATATCGTTTTTACGCAAGAGCTTATCTCTTTGCCTGCGGTTGAGTAAAACCCTCGGGTTATCTTTAATGAACCTTTCTTCAATTAATGAATTTGCATTCATAATTTAAGAATACAGTATTTTCTTAAGTTTAGCAAGTAAAATTTCATAAATTTTTGTTTTATTTGAAAAGCAGGTGAAACGGTAAGGTGGCAATGCTCCAGGCCCCTTTTGATGCGGTTTTAGCTGTTCCCCAGGCTGAATCAAAGGTATCCCCTAACTGAGAAACTACCGGGATGATCTTAAGGTTAATTAATTTGCCGATATCGGTATTTTCAATTGCTTTCATTACCACTATTTTAACTATCTCTTTTTCATCCGGAAGGTTCACAAAAGCCGCGTCTTTTAAGCCAATCAAGTATTTTTGCTCTTTTTTTCCTGGTGGCGCATGATCCAGATAAGTTACTTCGCCGATACTTAAAACTACGATATCAAAATAAAAAGGTATATTCTTATCTTGAACTACATTATCCGCCTTTAGCGCAAAGATCTCTTCGATGTTCACTTTCCCCTGTGCGTTCTTGATTATGTTTAAACGCTTAAGATCCATGGCAAAAACGTAAATATTAGGCTTTTTAAGCGTAATGATTTCTAAAGGGTCGAATACTAGGTGGATCGCTTCAATATAAGCCAGTTCATCTTCAGCAAACCCGTCAGGGTTATGCACGGTTATCCCGCTTAAACCAATATGCGCCAATAAGGGCGAAAATTCAAACTTATTAATGGTTACATTAATCCCTAAAGTGCGCTCGATCTCCTGCTCAACGATATCTTTAATCTTGAGATTTTTTATAATCAAGAAACTGGCCAGCGACAAAATAACCAGCGCAATAAAAATTATGCCTAAACCAAGTATGATTCTCTTCAATATCTTCATATCAACATTTTATCACAGTAGACAGTTTATGCAACATCTTACAATACAATGATTTACAAAAGAAATATTTCTTTTCTCTCTGCCAATATTTGTTTCATAAATAACTTGTTACCAAACACTTACGTAAACTGTCTACATTACTTTTCGAACCAATGACGAGTCTTATTAGCAAAATAAACCAGGCTCAGCATGATCGGCACTTCCGTAAGCACGCCAACTACTGTAGCCAACGCTGCGCCGCTTTTTAATCCGAATAAAGAAATCGCCACGGCCACGGATAACTCAAAAAAGTTACTGGCACCGATCATCCCCGCCGGAGCAGCAATATCATGAGACAATCGCCATTTCCTGCTCCATAAATAACCAATAAAGAAAATAAAATAAGTCTGAATTATCAAAGGGACAGCAATTAACAATATATGCAGCGGATTACTAAGTATAATATTTCCCTGAAAAGCAAAAAGAATAATTAAAGTCAATAATAGCCCGATAATTGTTACCGGTTTAAGTATTTTCAAAAATACGTTTTCAAACCAATCCGCCCCTTTCTTCTTTAGCAGATACACCCGGGAAATATACCCGCCGGTAAGCGGGATAACCACAAAAAAGATGGTGGAATAGATTAAAGTAGCATAAGGCACAATAATTTGATTCACGCCTAACAGAAATTTAACAATCGGGACAAAAGCCACTAATATTACCAGATCATTTACAGCTACCTGGACCAAAGTATAAGCAGGATCACCTTTAGTTAAATAACTCCAGACAAAAACCATAGCGGTGCAAGGCGCAGCTCCTAAAAGTATGGCCCCGGCGATATATTCTTTAGCTAAAGCCGGGCTGATAAAAGCGGCGAATATGTATTTAAAAAATACTGCGGCAAATAACGCCATAGTAAACGGCTTGATCAGCCAATTCACCACTAACGTTACTACTAACCCCTTGGGTTTTTTCCCGGCTTTTACAATACTGGAAAAATCAATCTGCACCATCATCGGATAGATCATTAACCAGATAAGGATGGCTACCGGAATATTTACCTGCGAAAGTTCCAGCTTACTTAAAAAATTTACTCCGCCGGGAAATATTTTCCCGATGATTATGCCAATAATAATACAAAAAATTACCCAAAGAGATAGATATTTCTCGAAAAACGGAAGTTTCGCAGCACTCTTAGCCTCAGGCATTCCAGATCTCCTTTCAAAATAACTTTAAGATATAAACTCCAATATAATAGATCCCTATGATAATAAAAATACAACCTGTTATTATCCGGGCATAACACTCGAGTTTCGCAATTCTATGAAACCAATGGCTCAGAGAAGTAACTCCCAAAGCAATCGCCAACGCGAATATAAGCACCGGAAGGCCTGTGCCTACTCCGTATATAAAAGGCAATAAAACGCCGGTTTTACTATTAAGCGCCAAAGGTATTAAACTGCCAAAAAATAATGCCGCCGAAATAGGGCAAAACGCCAGAGCAAAAATAAAACCCAGCAAAAATGCGCCCGGCGCGCCAGCCTGGCTAAGCTTATTATGTTGTTTTGGCGAAAGCGACACTTTCGGTAAACGGATAGTAATTATTTTCAATAAAATAAGGCCGGTAAGAATTAAAAACGGGCCCAGGGCTTTGCCCATATATTTCTGTAAAAACTGAGCAACTTGCGGAACACTAAAAACAGCACTGATAATAATCCATCCCAGAATCGCATACGAAACCATCCGCCCGAGCGTATACGCCAATCCTGAAATAAACACAAGCGCCGGGTGGGTTATCTTTTTAGACAAAAAAGAAATAGCCGCTACATTACTGGCCAAAGGGCAGGGGCTAATTGATGTTAAAATTCCTAACCACAACGCCGATATAAAACCTATGGATACCTGTGTCATTTAATTTATTTAAGGAAATTAGCTAACTCTACCTTAATGTATTCAGTAAATTTATCCTTATTACCAACCAGCTCCCAAATTCTATTAAGATTCTTTGACTTTATTTCCTTGCCATCTTTAGTTAAGGATAAAACTAGCGCTTTAGTATAAAGCTGATAATCATCGACAAAATGTGCGTTAACTTTCTCATCAATATTAACAACCTTAAATTCAAGCTTCCCAGAAGCAAGTTCAGATTTAAAATTATTCTCTATTGCTTCTTTTGAGTACTGTTCCAACTTATAGCAGGTAGGACAACGCATCAAGCTATGAAAATAATACGCGTATACTTTCTCAGTCGGCGGCTTATCCGCAGCAAACGAAACCGTAGTAACACGCCCAAGAATACAAAGACTCAGTAGACAGTATACGTAATATCTTGCAATACAGTTAGTTGTGTAAGAAATACTTCCTCCCTCTTTGCCCATAATTGTTTCATAACTCATTCACTATCGAACACTTATATAAACTGTCTACTAAACTAATATCTTCTGCAACAAATTAAATAAATAACCCGTAATTATAATGCCCAGAGTAGTTACGCCAAAAAAGATGGCGATTAATTTTAATTTCATTACTCTCCTTAGCATGATTGCTTCCGGAAAGCTTAATGCAGAAACTGCCATCATAAAAGCTAAAGCTGTCCCCAAAGGGAAACCTTTCTGGAATAAAACTATGGCCACGGGCAATATCGCCGCGCAACTACCATATAAAGGCACGCCGATTAAAGTGGCAATCGGTACCGAGAAAAACCCTGCCTTACCAATAATATTTTGGACTGCTTCCTGGGGGATGTAATTATGAATTAAAGCTCCGATACCGACGCCAACCAAAACCCAAATCCATAATTTTTTTATAATCGACAACGCTTCATTAACCCCAAAAACAACCCGGTCTTTTAAACCCTGGTATTTTACTCTATTTTTAAAAATATCCGCATCCGCAGTGATCATATCCTGCACAATATACCTTTCTAAGCGCATCTTTCCTAAAATTAGCCCGGAAACTACGCCGATAATCACACCACTAACAACATAAGCTAAGGTAATTTTCCAGCCAAAAAATCCGAACATCAAAACTACCAGATATTCATTGATAATCGGAGAAGTAACCAAGAAAGAAAATGCTATCCCTAATGGGATCTGCGCCTCAATAAAACTAAAGAAAATCGGAATTGATGAGCAGGAACAAAAAGGCGTAGCCGCGCCGAATAACGCGGCAAACAGATTTCCCAATCCCTTACTTTTATTTAACCACGCCTTAATTTTTTGCTGCGGCAGAAATGTCCTTAAAAAACCAATAATGGTGATCAACACAAAAAGCAATAAAGTAATCTTTATCG
>JAQTRA010000064.1 GCA_028712045.1 Candidatus Omnitrophota bacterium
GTCATAGACTAAACCTAGATCTGCCCTTTTCTGCCAAAAAAAAGCTGCCTTTTCAAGGTCCCGCTTATTTTCATAAAAAAATGCCAAATTGCTATAAGCACTTAAATAATTCGGATCAATTTTAAGTGCTTTTAAATAACTTTCTTCTGCCCGGTCGTTAAACCCGGCAGCTTCATAAACTACGCCTAAATCATTATAAGGATCAGGATAAGTCGGGTCAATGGCAATAGCTTTTTGATACAAGCTCATTGCCTCAGGTAAGTTTCCCGTGCTCTGATATTCTAATCCAGCCTCTCGGTATTTTCTGGCTTGCTCTTGCAACCCGTCAGGTATGCCCTTGGTTTCTGAATCAACTTTGCCCAGGGCAAAAAGAGAACCCACAAAACAAAATACACATAATGTTGTGGCTGTTGTAATTACGAATTTAGGCAGGAAACGATTTTTCATTGTTCTTTAAATATTATATACGCTAAAAACAACACGTCAAGTTAAATCTACCCAAAGATAAACTTAATTTCAGATGATTGGATCCAGATTTAGCGCCGGGTGGCCAACCTGATTTAAGTAAACCAACAGCTCCTCCGAGCTGGTTGCTTTTGTTTCATCAGCAATTTTATCCAACAACTCCGGCGTATTAATCTCGGCTGCTCTTTGTTTTAATTTTTCTCCCAGCATTTCTTTTAATTCTTTAGGCATCCAGACTACCCGGATTAATCCACCTTCGGCTAAAATAAATTTCTTACTTAATATATAAAGTTTACCCACTCCCATAAACCCCGGCGTCTGCACTCCTCCTCCGACTGAACCGGCTAAGGTAGTAAAACTCATTCCCGAAGGGGTAAGGCCGGAATAATCGCGGTTCACGATCATCACTCCGTTGGCTTCCGGCACAACTGCCACAATACATTCAAAACATCCGCAGGATGACTGCGGAGCGTCCATCAACGAATACATATTTACCCGATCAATGGTTTTATTTGACTTTTGCTGCACCAATGCATTAATACTGCCCCACTGTCCTAACTTCTCATTTAAAGGCTGGCCTTTGACAATAGGTTGATTCGGGCCGGTGGGAATAATTTCAAAAGATGCTTTGGCGTCAAGCCAGGAGTATGCCCCGCATAAGCCTGAACGCTCCGGAGTAACAATACACACATGATTAGGCGCAAAAGATTGGCATAACAAACAGGAATAAAACGCGTCAACGCTTTCATCAGTCATTCCCTTTAAACGTTCATCGCGATTTTGAAAAACTTTTTGAGCATCAACAATTAACCTGGCTACATCTTCCGGGTTAGTATAAAGTTTAACCTGCACTTTATCTACGATCACGCTATACTCCTGATGCAACATAGCCTGCAAAATTACTCCCAAGTGTTTGAGCCGGAAACCTTTAGCGAAAGCTTCTTTAGAAATTCTGACCCAAACCATATCGCGTTGGCCCATGTGCATCAGGCCAAAAGCATAGTTTAAAAAACGATGGATTTGACGCTCCAAAATCGGCTCAAAATCTTTCTGCATTTTACGGCCGAAAACATCTACAACAATAGCTAAGGGTAAAAATTTTGCCTCCCCGGAAAGCTGGTCTATATCCGGGCCGATTAATTCTACCAAACCATCAACAATAGCAGCTTCATCTTGCATATCCAGAAATTCAAAAGCAGTGCTGACTTTTCCTCCAAATTCAGCGGCTATCTGCTCTTTGCGCACCCGCTCGCCCTCAAATGCCGCGCCATAAGCCACCGGTACAGGCACCTGAGAAATTTTAACTTTAATTCCGCGGGTTAAAATACACTTAGAAACTATTTTTGTATAATCCTTTTCAGTAACTAAAGCCTCAAATAAAGTTGTATCAATCTTAGCTAACTGCCCAACTTCTAAATCAGTAATGATGGGTACGCCTAAAGCTAAAGCCCCCAGGCCGGTGGCCACGATTTGCTCATCAACCTGGCTAAGCAGTAAGATAAACGCGGGAACACGATTGCGGATATAATCAGTAATACCCTGCCACTGCCCGGGTTTAACCCCTCCATACATCAGAGGCGCGCGGGCAACAAAATTAATTGCGTAGATCGCCGATAAATAATCATCTCCCAGAGGAACAATATAATTCTCTAAACCCAGTCCCACCCCCTGATGTTCAAGCTGCTGTTTAAAAGTAGTTCCCTTAAAATTACCGGCCAATAAACTAACAATGTTTTTAGATTGAAAACTGCGGATCAGCTCCAGGGCTGCTGGCTCATCTTTAGCCGGGCCAAGAATTACCGCAATACCAGAGATCCGGCCATCAACTAACTGCAGGCCTAAAGAACGCAGGATATTATCCGGGATAAAACCCAGGCCGGCGTTAGGGTGTTCGTTACTCGCCACAGCTAAAGCGGCTAATATTTCTTCACAGAGTAAAGTTGCTACTCCTTTATTCAGGATTCCGCCTAAAGAAGCTATGTTTAATCCGCTGGAAGCCGGAATATTTTTACTCAGGCCCTCTGCTTGTTTTAAAGCCAAATCACAATCAGCCAGAGTTTTAATTTCAATATTGAGTAAAGCGTTAATCAGGGGGAAATAATAATTGGTATCGGCAAAGGCAATTTTTGCCTCAGTGCCTTTTTGCGCTATTGCTTGATCTAATGCAATTTTAGTAAGGCTTAATACTGCTTGGCTGCCCAGCGAACCTAGTTGAACCAGTTGTTCAGGCAGGACTGCTTCCTGAATAAACGGGATCTGGCCTTCGACAAATAAAACTAAACACACGCCAACGGCTTTACCATTTTTAAACTTAACTGCTTCTGCCCGGCCATCGCCGACAATCTCCTGGAGCGGGCTAGAAATCAATTCAATATCTGCGGCTAAAACCCCCTCAAAAATATCCGGAGTGACAATCTTGATAGCGACTTTATGTTTTTGGCGAATTAACTCGGCAAAATGTAACGCTGTTTTTATTGGCCCGGAAATACAAACAGTATCATTAATGAGATAATTATCTAACTTCTTAAAATCATCATCACTAGTTATTAAAAATACACCCTTTTTTCTAGCTCCGGGAATTTGAGGTAAGGTAGGCATTTTATAATCCAGAGGCGTCTAAAACTTTGGGCACTATTTTATCCCAACCAATCGGCATAATATGGACACCTTGGCACAGCGGTTTTAATTCTTTAATTAATCTGGAAGCGATATCTATTGATTGAGCCACCTTGTCTTTTGCTTCTTCCATCTCCTGAATCAGGTTATCCGGGACGCATACGCCGGCGATATTTTTATTCATGAACCTGGCCATGGCCGCTGATTTTAATAAAACAATTCCGGCTATAACCGGCGTTTTAATATGCTTTATTTTAGCCAGGAATTTCTCGAAAGTTTTTAAATCATAAACTGCCTGAGTCTGAAAAAATTCCGCTCCCGCTTTAATTTTTTTCTCCATCTTCATGATCGCTAAATCCAAAGGATCCGCTCCGGGATTAACTACGGCACCTAAGAAAAAATCCGGGGGCGTTCCTTCCAGCTTGTTTTGCTGCATATCAAAACCAGACTCTAATTTTTTAGCTGCCTGCAATAATTGCACTGAATCCAGGTCAAAAACCGGTTTAGCTTCCGGGTGATCGCCGGAAGTGGTATGGTCTCCGGTTAGAATAAGAACATTTTTAATCCCTAAAGCTGCGGCAGATAACAAATCTGACTGTAAGGCCAGACGGTTACGGTCACGACAGGTAAGCTGATAAATTGGCTCAAAACCTTTTTCTTTAAGCTGGAAACTTACCGCTAAGGACCCCAAACGCATCACTGAGTTTTGCAGGTCCGTAACATTGATCCCATCCACCCTACCGCGGACCAACTGGGCATTTTCCAGCAGCGCTTTGGTTTCGATCCCCTTGGGCGGGCCGATCTCGGAAGTCACTATAAATTTACCCGCAAATATTTTTTCTTGAAAATTCATCTTGGATGGTTTTTATAAAATTAAAATCACTGCTGCAGTTTTACCGCCTGCAAAAGATTACGCATCAACATGGCTACCGTTAAAGGGCCGA
Source organism: Candidatus Omnitrophota bacterium (assembly GCA_028712045.1). The sequence continues at coordinate 4,026 of JAQTRA010000064.1, forward strand.
CGCCGCCGGGAACAGGTGAAATATAGGCCGCGCGTTTAGCCGCGGCAGCAAACTCCACATCACCCACAATTAAACCATTTACCCGGTTAATCCCCACATCGATAACAATAGCGCCCTTTTTAATCCATTTACCCTTAATCAAACCGGCTTGGCCTACTGCCACAATAAGGACTTCGGCGCGGCGTACATGTTCCTCAAGCTTATTGGCTTTGCTCGTACCAATATGGCAAACCGTTACCGTAGCCAGCTTTTCCAGTAACAAAAGTGCCAGAGGCTTACCCACAATCTCGCTGTGCCCCACCACTACTACTTCTTTTCCGGATAAATTCGCACCAATAGAATTTAATAGCTCCATTACCGCCCCGGCAGTACAAGGCACCAAATCAGCCTGGCTGAAAAACATCTTACCCATATTCAACGCATGCATACCCTCAATATCTTTAAGCGGCGAAATACACCCGCTAATTATTTTATAATCTATCGCCACTGGAAGAGGCGTCTGCACAATAATGCCATTTACGGTTTTATCTGCATTCAAACCGGAAATAAAATCTATCAATCCCCGCTGGGTAATATTAATATCCAGCTGATGCAATTTATAAGTTATTCCCAGGCTCTGGGCAGTCTTAGCCTGGGATTTTACATAAGCCACCGAAGAAGGATCATCCCCGATTAAAATACTGGCAAGCACAGGTTTATTCTTTAAAGAAGCCACTTTAAGTTTAATCTCTTCTTTAATCTTATCCGCTAAAGGCTTACCCTCTAATAACTTTACCAACGCTAGCCTCCGTATTCAAACGTATCTTCTGGATAATTTTAGCTAAATTGTTTATTTCTTTAGTTATTCCCTGACTTAATTTTTTATCGGTTAAGCTTTTTAAATTAATTTCAATATTAAAACGCGCAGAAGTAAACGCAGACTCCAAAAGGATAACGGCGATAACTACATCAGTAATTAAATTGATATTGCCTTTTTTGACTAAGGCAGGGCAAAGCTGGGCTGCCTGGCAGCTTAAACGGGCAAGCATCAGCGGCACATCTATTGCTTTTCGAATATCTTTACTTTGATAGGCGATGACATCCAAATCCACCAGGTGCAGAAAATCTTTTCTTAATCTTTCAGATTTAGCCAGGATCTCCTGCAGCTCTTTCTGGAATACAGCATATTTAGGCTTGCCTAAAGTAAAATTAACTACCATGCTGATCAAACTTGCACCCATAGCCGCGCTCATTGCCGCAGCAGATCCACCCCCGGGGGCAGGCAGTTTAGCCGCCAGGTCATCTGAGTATTTAGTTAAATTTTTATTTTTATATTCCATAGGTTTAAACGCTGAACCGGCTATTTAAAGCAAAAGCGTCTTTAATTAGATCTATTTGCGGTAACTCTTGAGTATAAAGAAGCGTTAAGATATCAAACCTTGCCGGTTGCTCAAGTGCGTTATTTTCTTTTAAATAACAGAGTGCGCTTTTAGAAATCTGTATCTGTTTATGCCGGGAAATTGCTTCGGCGGGGTGGCCAAAAACAACAGAGTGCCTGGCCTTTACTTCCACAAAACAAATAACCCCGGCCTGTAAAGCAACTATATCTATTTCACTAAATTTAGTTTTATAATTACGCTTGAGGATCTTATATCCCTGCGCTTTTAAATAATCTACTGCTGCAGTTTCACCTTTGACACCAAATTCTAAATTCTTTCCAGGCACCTTAAAAAGCTCTTTCTGTGGATAGGACAAAAACTTATTTTTTTTAAAATCCGGCGATGTTCTCCCGTCGCGTATCCCTTATGCTGATTAAAGTTGTATTGCGGATAAATTTTGTGATACTTTTCCATAATCTTATCCCGGGTTACTTTAGCCATAATCGAAGCAGCAGCAATGGTTAAAGATTTGCCATCCCCCCGGACAATG
>JAQTRA010000065.1 GCA_028712045.1 Candidatus Omnitrophota bacterium
ATCCATAATTTCTTTATAATTGATTACGCTTCATTAATGCCAAAAGTTACCCGATCTTTAAAATTTTGATATTTTACTTTATTTTTAAAAATATCCGCATCAGCAGTGATCATATCCTGCACAATATACCTTTCTAAGCGCATCTTTCCTAAAATTAGCCCGGAAACTACGCCGATAATCACACCACTGACAACATAAGCTAAGGTAATTTTCCAGCCAAAAAATCCGAACATCAAAACTACCAGATATTCATTGATAATCGGAGAAGTAACCAAGAAAGTAAATGCTATCCCTAATGGGATCTGCGCTTCAATAAAACTAAAGAAGATCGGAATTGATGAACAGGAACAAAAAGGCGTAGCAGCTCCGAATAACGCGGCAAACAGATTTCCCAATCCCTTACTTTTATTTAACCACGCCTTAATTTTTTGCTGCGGCAGAAATGTCCTTAAAAAACCAATAATAGTGATCAACACAAAAAGCAATAAAGTGATCTTTATCGAATCATAGAGAAAAAAATTAATTACCCCGGCTAATTTTGATTGAGCCGGAAATTTTAACAACCCAAAAACCAACCAATCAATAACTAACTGCAGCATGATTTCTTCCCCCCATTATCATTACCCTTGCAGCAGCAAGAACCAGACTTAGCCTTTTCTTCCATTTTCTTATCTAATTTATCCAATAAAGCAGCGAAAAATCCTTTTTTCTGCTTTTCTTTTACTTTTTCTTCCATGGTGACCTCCTTTTAATTTTACAACAACCACCCTCTATCCTAATTACCTTAATATTTACCAAACCATCAGCTACTTTTTTCCTTGCCAAAGCCACAATACGCGAGAATGTTGAACGAGATACATGCATCAAGCTTGCGGCATTTATCTGTTTTAATTCCTCCAGATCAGCTAAGCGGATAGCTTCAAACTCATCAAGAGTAAGATAAACATCCTGAAGTTTGCTAAGCGGCTTGCAGCGCGGCTTAAAGCACCTCTCTCCAGGAACACATTTTACCCATCTGGTTTTCTTTGGCCTCAACCCTAACTCCTTTAGTTATGAACATATGTTCATAATAAGTTTAACATAAATTTTTTATGTGTCAATAATATTTAGATAAAAAACAAAAGTGCTTGAAGAGTGTTAAAAGGCAGCTTATAATACAAACAAGCTGCATAATTTATTAAATTGGTAAAATAAAAGGAGCGTGAATGCATTTAATTAAAAAAACAAAATTATTGCCGGCTATGCTGATATCAATATCTTTTTTATCCGTGGCTCTAAACAACGCCCACGCACAAGATCAAACGCAAGTTGAAACAGAAAGTACCATAACTCAAGAACCATTATCTGAAGACACAACAACCTCTCCTTATTACCGCCAAGAATTAAGAAAAATAATCTCTGAAAAAGAAGAATTCCAGCCCCAGGAACTAGATGCTTACGCACGCTATATGCCCTCAAGCGGCGCCGGCTCTCAATCCGGTAAAATCGGAATTACAGATTCCGCGGCAGAATATAGCTACGAGATCAAGGCTTTTGGCCAGCTGCCGATTCAATTCGCCGTAGGTTCCCGCTATATCGGCATAGAAAATTCCACAGTAGTCCAATTACCCGCGCAATTAACTACCGTAAGCTTTGGCGCCGAGGTTACTTTACCATTTTTTAATTTTGATAAAACTTACCTGACGATCGGGATTGCTCCGACGTTTCTTTCGGACAATTGGAATTTCCATACTGAGTCTTTCAGCCTGATGCAACGTTACTTTTTAATTTATCAACCCAATGATAAGTGGACCTTTGTCTGCGGAGCGAATTACTATCCGCGCTTTAGGCAACCGGTTTCACCAATTCTAGGCTTTATTTACAAACCCAATGACCGGCTTACTTTTAATATTATCCCGGAAACCCCGGAAGTTTCTTATTTGTTAAATGATAAGCTTACAGTTTTTATCCAGGGAGATTCAACCGATGGCGAGTATAGAGTAACTAAAGACAATCTTAAAAATGTAGTTTTGAATTATAATGAAATGCACTTAGGCGCGGGCTTAAGGTGCAAATGGAATAAAAATATTACCGGGTCATTTACTGCCGGTGGAGTATTTAATCGCTCGATTGAATACCGCCAGGACAGCTTAGGCAAGGTTACGGTTAAAAACGGTTTCTATACTGAATTGCGCTTGGTTATGGCAATGTAGTTTGTTTGTGAAGCAATGCCTTCTCAATTTTAGCAATAAGTTCGTCTTTACCTATTGGCTTTACCAGGAAGTCAACTACCCCTAGTTTATACATCATCAGTTTATCCTTTTCATCACCCAGGGCGGAAAGCACTATAATCGGGACATACATTCCCACAGGGTCCTCATTCAATCTTTTGCACAGTTCCACTCCGTCCATCTTCGGCATCAGGATATCCAGCAAGATGATATCGGGACTGGCTGATTTTATCCGGGGCAAAACATCCTTGGCCTCAGGTATGGTTTCTACTTCATATTTACCCGTACTTTCCAAATTAAGTTTTGTTATCTTAAGAAAATCTCTTTCATCATCTACAATCATTACTTTTTTCTTCATCATATTATCCCCTAGTTTAGGCAATCCTAAAACAATAGTAAATTTCGCGCCTTCGCCTCTTTTGCTTTCTACGCTGATCAAACCCTTATGCATTTCAACTATGCTTTTAACTATGGAAAGCCCTAATCCTGTGCCTTCGGCCCGGTTTTTTGTAGTAAAAAACGGGTCAAAAACCTTACCGATGACATCCTTATCAATACCCAAACCCGTATCTTCCACTTCTACAATTACGGCTTTTTCTCCTGACAAATAGGAACGTATATAAAGCTTACCCCCCTTAGGCATAGCATCCATGGCATTATCAAACAGATTAACAAACACCTGCTCCATCTTTTCTTTATTCGCAGGAACCTTAGGCAAATTCTTTCCTAATTCGAAAATTAGTTCTATTGAACTATGCTTAAGTTTATTTCGCACTAATACAATTGAGCTCTCAATTATATTATTAATGTCCTGCAAATCTATCTTTAGTTCTTCGGTCCTGGAAAAATCAAGCAGCGCATGCACAATATTATCCGCTCTCTTTATACTCTCCTTCATCATCTGAAGCATCTGGCGACTATCTTTCTGCTCAAGCGGTAACGCCCCCTCAAGATAATTAACCCCCTGAAGAATAATCCCCAGAGGATTTTTTACTTCATGGGCAACACCGCTGGCCATCCTGCCCACCGCCTCCATCTTTTCGGCATGAACAAGCTGAAGATGCGCTTCTTTTAGTTTTTCTAAACTTTCTTCTAACTTTGTCCTAATCTTGTTATTCTCGGTTAACATTATTGCCAGAGTATCGCGGGATTCCAGTGATTCTTTTAAGGCAGTATTCATCAGCTGCGCCTGTAAACCAAGGTTATTATCCGCAATGGCTTGTTGGACAACAAAAGCCGTTGTGGTACTAAGGCTATCCAACGTAGCGTCTTCAGCGGATAATATCGGATGCGTGGAAAAAAGAGCCAAAACTCCCAGCGTCTCTCCGCTGGGAATTCGCAGCTGATAACCGGCAAACGACACCAACCCAAGGCTACGCGCCCATTCATGATTATAGACAATAGGATCGTTCACTACATCATTGGTCAGAAATTTATGCTCGTCACCTGAAGCAACGCGGCCTATTTTATAGCAGCCGAATGGAACCCGTCCATGAACTTGGCCATCTATATGAGTATACCGGCCGGAGCTTGACATTAAATGTAAACACTTATCCCGATAACGACAGATATGCGATTCTTCCTGGGCTTTAGCATGAACACAACCCCGCTCGCACAAATCTCCCTGCCGGATCAGCCAAATGCGGCAGAAATCTGCTTTAAAAATACGCACAATGTTATCCGTTATGCTTTTAAGCTTATTTTCAAGCCTGACCGGCGCAAGAAGCGACTGCTGAAGCGTATTAACATCCTGTTGCCATTTTAATATTTTATTACGCTCACCCTCCTCCTTTTTCTGCTCTGTTATATCACGCACTGTGGCTTGGACTATTTTTCCCCCATCCACTTCCATGCAAGTTAACAAAACCGTACAAGGAAAAACCTCGCCGTTAATCCTCTTATGCGTCCACTCAAAAAAATGCGAACCTTCCCGTATGGCAGCCTCGATCATCTCCCCGGATTTTTCAACAGAAATACGGCCATCTGGCTGCCGCTCGGGAGATAAACTCCAGGGCCCATAAGAAATAAATTCCTCTTCATTCTTGGCCAGAAACATACGCACGGTTGCCGGGTTTGCGGAAGTAAAAGCCCAATAAGGTGGTTCAAGGGTCATGATAGCATCACGGGAACTTTCAAAAAGAATACGGAATTTATTTACATTTTTTCCCAATACCTCTTCTGCCTGTTTATGCTGGATATCTAATTTCTCAAGCTGAGCTATCTGCTTTTGCAAGAGTTTGATCTCTTCGATCATTTCTTCTTTAGTTTTATCTTCTTCTGCCACAGCAATCCTTTTCTAAAATAAAAAACCCAAGGCCTGCATTTCTGCAGCGCCTTGGGTAAATATTCAGGAATTAACTTTATTTTTTCTCTTCATAAGCCTCAGATAAACTAAGGGAAAATCCTTTCTCTTAACGGCCTTCGTTTTTACGTTTGGAATAACAATCTTTGCAGTATATTGGACGGTCATCCCTGGGTTTAAAAGGGACTTCACATTCTTTTTTACATTCTGAGCAAACAGCCTTATGCATCTCTTTTGGAGCGCCAAATCCACCACCGCTACCGCCTTGATATCCCATATTCCCTCCTTAGATTACTGTCGAAGTATCCTCGTTAGATACCTGATCAGGCTCAAGCTTAATCTCTGCTTTTTCTTTTTCCAGTTTCCTTTGTTTCTTTTCTTCTGCCTTTTTTTTATTTGCTAATTCTTTTTGAAACTTTTTATATGAATAATTATCCCTGGCCAAGATAAACTCCTTTTAGTTTAGTTAATTTTGCTCTGTAATCTCTTGTATATGTTATTAATTATAGCTGAATTGCCGGAAGAAACAAGTGATTTAAAGCCTAACCTATAAATTTTTTTACTTTACTTAACAGGTCTTGTGCTTCAAATGGCTTTAAGATGCAATCATCTGCTCCCATTTCTTTTACGTCTTTAGGAAGATTGGGCCGGACCGCGCTGGCGGTAAATAAAATAATCGGTATTTTTTTATACTTATCGTCAGATTTAAGTTTTTTACAAAGTTCATCCCCCTGCATCCCCGGCAAAAGCAGGTCCAGTAATATTAAATCCGGAGTATCTTTTAAAAGGATAGCTTGCGCTTCTTCAGCATCAATCGCCGGAATAATTTTATACCCGGAATGCTCTAATCTCACCGTGGCTACCGACATGATATCCGGCTCATCATCAACCAGAAGGATTTTTTTGGCCATCTTAAGCCCTCCGCTCTTTAATGGGTAAAGTAAAACAAAAACTTGAGCCTTTGCCAAATTCTGATTCAGCCCAGATCTTTCCTCTATGCGCATCTATTATTTTTTTACAAATTGAAAGGCCTAAACCTGTGCCGCCTACTTTCCTCTGTAATTGCGTAAATTCATCGAATAACTTTGGCATGTCTTCTGCTTTAATACCTACACCTGTATCCTTAACCATAACTTTAATAAAATTATCGCCTCTGCTGGTAATAATAGTAATACCGCCTTTTTCGGTAAATTTAAAAGCGTTATTCACTAGATTACCTAAAACTTGCGTAATTTTATCTTTATCAAAATTGACTCCAGGAAGATTACCATAAAGCTCTATATCAAATCTCAAATTTTTCTTATCAAATACTAATTTCATCTCATTTTGTATTTCTTTAATCAA
>JAQTRA010000005.1 GCA_028712045.1 Candidatus Omnitrophota bacterium
GGGAGGTTTTGTTTTTGACCTGGCTTATACATCGGTTTTAAAAAGAGCCATCCGCACTCTCTGGTTAACCCTGGATGAAATGGATTTGATGTGGATACCGGTTTATAATTCCTGGCGGCTTAATGAGAGGCATTATGGCGCTTTGCAGGGGTTAAATAAATCTGAAACCGCGGCAAAATATGGTGAAAAGCAGGTACTGATCTGGAGGAGAAGTTACGATATCCCCCCGATGGCCTTAGATAAAAATGATCCGCGTTATCCCGGCCAAGATGTACGCTACCAAGGCCTTACTGCTCAAGAACTGCCTTTAACTGAATGTTTAAAAGATACAGTGGCCAGATTTCTGCCTTATTGGCATGAGGTAATTGCTCCGTCTGTAAAAGGGAACAAGCGTGTCATTATTGCTGCGCACGGAAATTCTTTGCGGGCCTTAGTTAAATATCTGGATAATATTTCCGATGAAAAGATTGTAAATCTGAATATTCCCACCGGTATGCCTTTAGTCTACGAATTAGACGATAACCTCAAGCCGATAAAAAGCTATTACTTAGGTGACCCGGAAGCCGTAAAAAAAGCCATGGAAGCAGTGGCTAATCAGGGTAAATCAAAGTAGGAGGGATTATGGCAGTTAAAAAAATTAATGAAAAGTATAGGTGTAATGTCTGCGGAAATGAAGTAATCGTAACTAAGGTTGGCGGCGGGGAATTGGTTTGTTGCGCCAAGCCAATGGAAAAAATAGAAGGTTAAGGAGGGTTTTGGGAATGAGTAAATCAATTAAAGGCACAAAAACAGAGCAGAATTTATTAAAGGCATTTGCCGGCGAGTCTCAGGCGCGTAACCGCTATACTTATTTTGCTTCCGTGGCTAAGAAAGCAGGTTTTGAGCAGATTGCCAATATTTTTCTGGAGACCGCGGAGAATGAGAAAGAGCATGCTAAGGTATTTTTTAAATACTTAGAGGGTGGGGATGTTGAGATTACTACTGCTTATCCTGCCGGGGTAATTAGCGATACAAAAGCTAATTTAACCGAGGCTGCTGCCGGGGAGAATATGGAGTGGACTACGCTTTATACAGATTTTGCGAAAACTGCTAAAGATGAAGGATTTTCTGATGTAGCGCGTTCTTTTGAGCAAGTGGCTAAAGTGGAAAAGTTTCATGAATCACGTTACCGAAAATTAATTAATAATATTGGTAATACTGAAGTATTTAAGAAAAAAACAAGCGTAAAATGGCATTGTACTAATTGTGGTTATGTTATTGATGGTGTTGAAGCGCCTAAAGAATGCCCGGCTTGTAAGCATCCACAGGCTTATTTTGAGGTTTTATCCGAAAATTATTAATTAACCAGGTAATACCATGAAAGGGGGATTGATGAGAAAAGCAGTAGTAGTTTTTAGCAGCTTGTTTTTATGTTTCTCCTTATTCAAAGTTGGTGTTGTCAGTGCTGAAAATGCAGTGGTAGCGCAGACGGAAGTTGCCGCTAATGTTGAAGGGCAGGAATCTTCTAATTCCGGATTAAAACAGCAATTTTCGGAAGCGCGTTCGCAGATTCAAGAACAGAAGCAGGGTAATATTCAAAATGCCCAAGCCGCAAGAGCAGAAGAAGACCAGCTAAGGCAGCAAATAAAAGCAGCAATGGATTCAGGCGATACGCAAACAGCTGGGCAGCTTAGGGAGCAACTTAAATCAGTTCATCAGGCGAATCTGCAGGAAAAAGCTCAGGATATTCAGAATATGCAGGCAGCTAAACAGGAATTAAAAAGTAATATTCAGGAAGCCCGGCAAGCCGGTGGTTTACCTGCTGAGCAACAAGGTGAAGCCGGAACAAATATGATTAATCCTCCCGGACCAATGGGCGGACCAGGTGCAGGACCTGAAGGAAAGCCAGGAATGATTAATCCTCCCGGGCCAAGAGGCGGGCCAGGAGTAGGGCCAGAAGGAAGGCCGGAAATGATTAACCCTCCGGGACCTAAAGGTGGACCAGGTGCAGGACCTGAAGGAAGACTGAATATGATTAATCCTCCCGGACCAAAGGGTGGAAAAGGGACAAATTGGGAAAATAAACCCGGCCCTCAAGGCGGTCCAGGTGCAGGAGCTGACCGTAAACCAGGAATGGGTAATCCTCCCGGGCCAAAAGGTGGGCCAGGTACAGGGCCAAAATTTGATCGGGATAATAATCCTCCCGGACTAAAGGGTGGAAAAGGGACAAATTGGGAAAATAAACCCGGTTCTCAAGGCGGGCCAGGTGCTGGAGCTGATCGAAAACCGGGAATGGGAAATCCTCCGGGGCCTAAAGGTGGGCCAGGTGTTGGTGGGAAACCTCAAGGAGCACCACAAGGTGGTGGCCCAAGAGGTGGTGGAAGTAAGAAATAAAACTAAAAATCTAAAAACCCTCTGCAATAAATTTAGTTGCAGAGGGTTTTTATTTAGCCATAGATTTTTGAAAATTATAGCAGTATAATATTACATATGCTAAAAGTTTTTCTAAAGAAATTTTTCCTTATATTAAGTTATTTAGTTATTTTTTTATTTGTCAAAGTGGAGGTGAACTTGGCAATGGAACTAACCAGCCCGGAATTTAAGAATAATCAATCTATTCCCGCAAAATTTACTTGTCAAGGCTTAGGTGTGAATCCGGCTTTAGTTATTACAGGTATACCTTCAGCAACTAAAAGTTTAGTTTTATTTATAGAAGATCCTGATGCTGTAAGCGGTACTTTTTTGCATTGGATGGTTTATGATATTCCTGTTGTTGGCCGGATTGAAGAAAATAGCGTACCTGGTAAACAGGGCAGCAATGATGGGGGAAGGTTTGGTTATGTAAGCCCATGCCCGCCAACTGGCGCACACCGTTATTTTTTTAAAATATATGCTTTGGATAAGATATTAAATTTGGCTGAAGGTATAAGCAAACCTGCGCTTGAAAAAGCAATGCTCGATCACATCTTGGGCCAGGCAGAATTAGTCGGTTTATATAAAAAAAGATAGAGTAAGGCAATATGGCCTGGTATGTTTATATAATTGAATGCAAAGGCTCCCTGCTATATACTGGTATCACTAAAAATTTAAAACGCAGGGTAGGAGAGCATAATCGTGGCGATGGTTGTAAGTTTACCAGATGTAGAACTCCGGTTAAATTGGTATTTAATGAAAAAGTTGCTAGTTTGTCGCTGGCGTTAAAAAGAGAGGCGGCGATCAAGCGCTTGCCTCGGCAAATGAAGTTAAAATTAATAGATTAATATGAATAGGTATAAGAATATAGTGGTGGTATTTATAGGCATTATATTTTTATGCGGAGGTTATGTGGAAAAGATCAAAATTTTCAATGTTACTACTGGTAAAATTGAGGAGGTAGGTAAGATTATTAAGCCGGATGCCGAGTGGAAGAAAATTCTCACGCCGGAGCAGTATAATATTACCAGGCTTAAGGGTACAGAAAGGCCTTTTAGCGGCCATTGTGTTTTGCCTAATAAAAATAAACAAGGTGTATATCGATGCGCCAGTTGCGGAACTGATTTGTTTTTAGTGGATACGAAATTTGAATCAGGTACGGGTTGGCCGAGTTTTTGGAATCCGGTTTCAGAATTAAATATTATAACGCAAGAAGATAACAGTTTTGGTACAACTAGGGTAGAAGTTCTTTGCGCGCGTTGCGAGGCGCATTTGGGCCATGTTTTTAATGATGGCCCTCCTCCGACTGGTAAACGTTATTGTATAAATTTAGTCGCGCTTAAGTTCGCCGAAATAGATAAGCCTAAGAAGGAAGAATTAGGTAAGGCTATTTTTTCTGCTGGTTGTTTTTGGGGAGTTGAAGCTGTATTTAAAGGAGTCAAAGGCGTGGTTAAGGTCACCTCTGGTTATAGTGGAGGAAAATTACAAAATCCTACTTATGAAGAAGTATCCACCGGGGAAACTGGGCATGCAGAGTCAGTAGAAATTGAGTTTGATCCTGGGAAAGTTTCTTACGATGAGCTTTTGGATGTATTCTGGAGTATTCACGATCCCACTACTTTAGACAGGCAGGGTGCGGATTCTGGCAATCAATATCGTTCGGTTATTTTTTATAATTCAACTGTCCAGAGAAAAAAGGCTTTAGCTTCAAAGAAAAAGTTAGAAGCTTCAGGTAAAATAAAGTTGCCCATCGTAACGGAAATTATTCCAGCGGGCACTTTTTACGAAGCAGAGGAGTATCACCAGGATTATTTTAGTAAACATGGGATGAAACCCTCATGCCACTTGCCTTCGAAATGATAAAGAGGAGAAATTAATGGCTAATTTTTCATTTGATCTTGTTTCTGAAGTTGATTTACAGGAAGTAGATAACGCGGTAAACCAGGCAATTAAGGAGCTGAGCCAGCGTTATGATTTTAAGAATAGTAAAGCTTCTATCGCATTTGACCGCAAAGAGGAAAAAATTACCCTGATCGCCGATGATGATTTTAAATTACGCGCACTTACGGATATTCTGAATACTCGTTTAGCCAAAAGAGGAGTTTCGATTAAAGCGTTTAAATTTGATGAGCCGGAAAAAGCTTTTGAAGGTTATTTGCGCCAAAAGATAGAAATTTGTATGGGTATTGATAAGGAAAGAGCAAAAGAACTTAACGCAATAATTAAAGGGTTAGGTTTAAAAGTACAAACTCAGATTGAGGGCGAAAAGATTAAGGTTTCTTCAGCTAAGAAAGATGAATTACAGGCGGTTATTGCGCATCTTCGTGGTTTAGATTTTTCCCTTCCGTTGCATTTCTGCAATTACCGCTAGAATGATAAAGTGCATCTTTATTACAGGAGGAGTTAATGTTTAGAGAAAAGATTAAAGTTTTGGATTGCACGATCCGGGATGGCGGATTAATGAATAACCATGATTTTGATTTGCGGTTTGTGCGCGAAGTTTATAAGGCGCTTTCCGAAGCCGGGATAGATTATATGGAGATTGGGTATAAGAATTCCAAGCGCTTATTTAATCCCAAGGAGTTCGGTAAGTGGAAATTTTGTGATGACGAAGATATAAAAAAAGTTATTGATGGTATTAAATCCCATACTAAAATTTCAGTTATGGTGGATGTAGATAGGGTAGACGTAGATCAGGTTTTACCTAAGAAAGACAGCCCGGTCGATATGATCAGGGTGGCCACATATGTAAAAGATGTAGATAAAGCAATTTATTTGGCGAATCATTTTGCGGATAAAGGCTATGAGACCGCGGTGAATATCATGGCGATATCGCGGGCTTTGGATAATGAATTAAATGAGTGCCTCCAGCAGCTAGAAAAAGAGTGTAAAGCGAAAATAATAAATATTGTCGATAGTTTTGGTTCGCTTTATCAGGAAACAACAGAGTTCCTAGTTAAGAAAGCAAAAAGTATTTTAAAGACTAAGGAAATCGGAATGCATGCGCATAATAATCAACAACTGGCTTTTGCCAATACCATTGAGGCGATTATCCATGATGCAAATTACGTGGATGGTTCTATTTTTGGTTTAGGCCGGGCAGCTGGAAATTGCCCTACTGAGCTTCTTTTGGGTTTCTTGAAAAATCCAAAATATGATATTCGCCCGATTCTGGATGTGATTTCCAAGGAGTTTATTCCTTTGCAAAAGAAAATTGAGTGGGGATATTTTATTCCTTACGCGATAACCGGTATTCTTGATGAGCATCCGCGCACCGCGATTGCATTGCGTGAAAGTGATAAAAAAGAAAATTACCGGGAGTATTACGAGAGTTTAGTCGGTGAAGTCGAAGAATAAGAATAAGGGGACGTCCTCTTAGGGGACACCCTTAAAAAGAGAGATTTAAATATGAATGTAGCAAATTTTAAGAAAAAACCGATATTGGGTATTTTAAGAGGAGTAGATAAAAGTATCATTGAACCGTTAATTGAAACGTTAATTTTTGCTGGTCTGGAAACTTTAGAGATTACCATGAATACTGCGGGTGCTCCGGAATTAATCAAGAGGGCGAAACAAGTTTCCGCGGGCAGGCTTACTTTAGGCGCAGGCACAGTACTATCCAGGCAAGATTTAAAGTTAGCTTTGAAAAGCGGGGCTACGTTTATTGTCATGCCGGTTTTAGTTAAGGATGTGGTTAATTATTGCGTCAAAAATAAAATTCCTGTTTTTCCCGGAGCATTTACTCCCCAGGAAATTTTTAAAGCCTGGGATGCCGGGGCAACTATGGTTAAAGTTTTTCCGGCAAAATTCTTTGGTCCGGAATATTTCCGCGAAATCAAAGGCCCTTTTAATGATATCGAGCTTTTAGCCTGCGGCGGAGTAACTTTCGAAAACATTAAGGATTATTTTGCTTTTGGCGCCAGCGCAGTATCTTTTGGCGCCAGTGTCTTCAGAAAAGATTGGCTGGAAAATAAAGATTTTAAGGCTATTGGCCAGGCGGCTAAAAAATTTATAGATGCGGGTTTATAAATATGCAAAGAAGAAAAAAACATAATTTTAAGAATCGTAAAGCTGAAAAAAAAGTCGAAAAGAAAGTTGTTAATAAAGTAAATTCAAGCACCTATCTGTATAAATTCGGTAAAAATGATTTCAAATTAACCGTTCTAAAAGAAGAAGTGCCCAGGCTAATAGATTTGCCTGGCACAGTTTTTCATTCCCACTGTGAATCTTGCCTGAAAGATTTTGATGCTGAAGTTACAAATTGTTCTTTTTGCCAAAAGCCTTTGGTAAAAATAAATCTCCGGAGATGCCAGAAGTGCGGGGCGAAAAACGATTTACTTAAACAATCCTGCTGGGTATGTAATACAACTTTTCCAAGCTCAGGCATAATTACTAGAAACGAGATTCAGACGGTATTAATATTGGAAATGAATGGCGAAATTTATAAAAGTACGAATCAATTGTTAAGCCCGAGCATTAAGAAGCTTTTTGAGGATTTAATTTCCAGTAATTTTAGTAAAGAAGCTTTTCAGTCTTGGATTAATCGAAGTGGTTTTGAAATAGAATATAGAAAAGAAGTTAATCGATCCAGCGCTTGGCATTCACATTGGGAATTTACCTGGCAAAATATGGTACATTTAGCTTTGGTAGTTGTTTTACCGCTGGTAATTATTTTGTTATTAATCAGTGCTTTTTGGATGTTTTAAAAAATAGATTAGGAGGGAAGATGAAAAAACAATTTAGTTCTTTTGTGGCAATAATACTGATGATATTATTTGTTTCCGGATGCCTTCCTTATAAGAAAGCAATTTCTGATGAAACCAGTTATAATCTTGTAAAACCTATTGATTGTTCTACTGCCGGGGAAGATATTAAAGTTTTAGAGAGTGAAAAATCATCTATTCAGGAACAAGCTAAATCAGGCGTTGGAATGGTTGTGCCAGTTGCGGCTGCCAGGGCAATTTTACACGGGGATTATCATAGCCGTAAAGAAGTTTTAAGCGGTGAATATAACCATGATATTGATGAAAAGATTAAAGAAATAAAATCTAAATGCGATCTAAACTAATATTAACGCAAGAAGAATATTTTTATTTTGAATTGAAGGTTTAATATGCTCAGCGCAATATTTTTGTTAGCTTGTTTTTTCTTCATTATTGCCTATCTAAAATACGGCAAATTCCTTAAGAAACATTTTGAGTTGGATAATCGGAATCAGCCGCCTTCGCATCATATGTATGACGGGGTAGATTATGTACCGGCTCCTGCGCCGGTATTATTCGGCCATCATTTTTCTTCCATTGCCGGAGCTGGCCCTGTTTTAGGCCCGATTATTGCCGGTATTGCTTTTGGCTGGGGTCCGGTTTGGCTTTGGGTTGTAGTTGGTTCTATCTTTATTGGCGGCATTCATGATTTCGCCAGCCTGATCATCTCTATCCGCAATCGCGGCCGTTCAATTGCTGAAATTGCCAACACCTATATGTCTAAACGGGCATATCGGCTTATGCTTGCTTTTGTCTGGTTAAACCTGGTGTATGTGTTGACTGTTTTTACTGATTTAACGGCTAATACCTTTAAGCTGGATGGAGGGGTGGCAACTTCTTCACTACTATTTATTTTTCTTGCCGTAGGTTTCGGGGTATCTTTATATAAGCTAAAGATGCCTTTAAAATGGGCAACGCTTATTTTTGTTTCTTTGCTTTTTTTCTTTATCTGGTTGGGCCAGAAAATACCTCTAAATAATATTCCAGAATTCTTGGGGGATCAAGCTAAAACCTGGGATATTGTATTAATTGTGTACTGCTTTCTTGCCTCAGTTACTCCGGTCTGGATATTATTGCAGCCACGAGATTATTTATGCAGCTTTCTTCTTTATGGGTCTATAATCGGAGGGTTTTTAGGGATTCTTTTAGGCGGCCTGCCGCTTAATTACCCGGTTTTTACAGCTTTGAGTTCTCAGGATATCGGCCCGATTTTTCCGATGTTGTTTATAACTGTTGCCTGTGGGGCAATAAGCGGGTTTCACGCTTTAGTTGCCAGCGGCACATCTTCTAAGCAGCTAAAAAAAGAAACTGATGCTTTGCCTATCGGTTATGGAGCTATGCTGGTTGAGGGGCTGGTTGCTGTGATCGCGTTATGTACGGTAATGATAATTGGTAAAAGTGATCCTTTAGCCGCAAAAGCGCCGTTGGCAATTTATGGCGCGGGCATGGCTAAATTTTTATCTGTTTTTGGAATCCCTGAAAAATTCGGCGGGTCTTTTGGCTTGCTGGCTTTATCTGCTTTTATCCTGACTACTCTTGATACTGCTACCCGGCTGGCCCGGTATATATTCCAAGAGTTTTTTAGTATAAATGGTCAGGGGACCAGATATTTGGCAACCGCAGCTACCTTGTTTTTGCCTACGGTATTTGTTTTGATTAATATTAAAGATGCCAGCGGTAATATTGTTCCTGCCTGGAAAACAATCTGGCCAATCTTTGGCGCAACTAACCAGCTATTAGCCGGCCTGGTGTTGATGATTGTGGCACTCTGGCTTAAAAAGAAGGGTAAACATATCTGGTTTGTAGTTATTCCTATGGTTTTTATGCTGGTGATGACTTTATGGGCGCTGCTTATTGTAATTATAGAATATAAATTAAGTTTAATCGGTTTTATCGGAGCAATACTACTGTTTTTGGCAGTCATGCTTATAGCTGAAGCAATTGAGATTTTTGAACTAAAAAAACATATTAAGAGGAGTAAATAACCGCTACTTTAAATAATAAGGGTTTTATCTGAATTATCTTGATTTTAGTTAGAAATATGATAAAATAACAACAATAAATAGTTCCGAGTTTTAAGGTGGGTCTGGATTAGCGAAAATTACGAGAAACCTTTGTTAGTAGTTATGTTTCCTGACAAAGGTTTTTTCTTTTTATAGAGGTTATCTGCTGAGAATGCTTAATATCATACCGCAACAGTTATTCCTATTTGATCCGCTTTCACTGTTTTTCCTTATTGTTATTTTTATTGTTTCCCTTCCGTCAGCTATCTATTCTTTCGGCTATTTAAAAGGAGAGTATCCGCCTGCAAAAATAATACTTTCCTGGTTTCTGCTTTTTGTTTTCGTTTTATCTATGGCCGCGGTAGTAGCCGTAGGTAACGTATTTCTATTTCTTGTGGCCTGGGAAATAATGTCTTTGGTTTCATATTTCCTGGTAGTTTTTGATACAACACACGAGAGATCCGTGCGGGCAGGAACAATCTATATCATTATGACGCATATTGGGACCGCTTTTTTAGTGGCTGCTTTTATGATTTTATATAAATATGCGCATTCATTTGATTTTATGGCTATTAAGAATGCTTGCCTGTTGATGCCTGCGCCTACCAAAGATGTTGTTTTTTTATTACTCTTAATTGGATTCGGTACAAAAGCCGGTATAGTTCCTTTGCATATCTGGTTGCCTTATGCGCATCCCCAGGCTCCTAGCCATATCTCCAGTATTATGTCAGGCGTGATGATTAAGACCGCCATCTATGGAATAATCAGGTTTGTAATATTTATTTTGGGCGTGAGCGCTTCCTGGTGGGGGGTTTTGATTTTAATTTTAGCGGTAATAACTTGCCTGGTAGGAGTGATTTATGCGTTAATGGAACGCGACATCAAGAAATTACTGGCTTACTCTAGCGTGGAAAATATTGGCATCATACTATTGGCAGTGGGCGCGGCAATATTATTTGTATCTATGCATATGTCGTATTTAGCAGTATTTTCTCTTGTGGCCGGGCTGTACCATTTAGTAAATCATGCGATTTTTAAAGGCCTTTTATTTTTATGCGCAGGTAGCGTTTATAAAGCTACCGGAACCCGGGATATGGATAAATTGGGTGGGTTAATTAGAAAAATGCCGCAGAGCAGCGTCTGTTTTTTGATCGGAGCGATGGCGATTTCTGCTTTGCCGCCGTTGAATGGTTTTGTTAGCGAATGGCTGACCTTACAAACTTTTTTTCTTGGTGCTTTAAGTTCCACAGGTGGGATAAGATTATTTTTAGGAATTTGCGCTGCCATGCTTGCTTTAACCGGAGGCTTGGCGGCGGCGTGTTTTGTCAAAGTTTTTGGAGTGGTTTTTCTTGGAGTCCCTAGAAGCCATTATACTGAAAACGCAAAAGAAGCAGCGTTAACCATGCGCCTGGGTATGTTTTTCCTATCGTCTTTAGCAATTATTTTTGGGATAGCTGCGGGTTTTATAATAAAATTATTAGCCAAAGTTGCAGCGGGGGTAATGAATACCGATATAAGTAGCATGAGTTTTTCTTTGAACAATCTAATTTTAAATCCGTCAATAGGTTTGCCTTCCGGGCAGATAGGTAAGCACGGTTATCTTTCTACGCCTACGCTTGCTTTGGCATTATTAGTAATGGGGCTGTTAGGTTTTATTCTGTATAGATTATTCAGCCGAGGTAAGCCGGTAATTTATAAGACTTGGGATTGCGGTTATTATAAATTGAATGCGCGTAATGAATACACGTCAACGGCTTTTTCCAAGCCATTTAGGATCGCTTTCAGTTTCTTTCTCCTGCCTTATCGAAAAACCCAGAAAGTAAGAGAGTCATTTTACCACGTTAAATCATTTTCTTATGAAACGCATACCACCTTGGTGTTTAAGAAATATATCTATGAGCCTTTGCTCGCCCTTATTTTAAAATCGGCTAAGTTTATGCGGAGGCTTCAACCGGGTAGCATTCACTTGTATCTGGCTTATATTGTCTCTATGCTTTTATTATTAATTATATTTATGCAAAAATTCTAAAATGATGAGAATTATCTTAATTTTACTGCAATTGGGTTTCTTTATTGCACTTGCGCCACTGCTCAGTGGTTTAATTGCTAAAATAAAAAATAATCTCCGGATGCGTAAAGGGCAAAGCGTCCTTCAGCCGTATTATAATTTGATCAAGCTTTATTTTAAAAACGAGGTGATCTCTGAAACCGCGTCTGGGATATTCAGGGTTACACCTTTTATCGTGATTTCTTCCGTATTGACCGTGGCCTTGCTCATCCCGGTGTTTGTCTTTGCCAGCCCTTTAGATCAGGCGGGTGATTTTCTGGCGGTTATATTTATTTTTGCCTTGAGCCGTTTTTTTCTTGCCCTGGCAGCGCTAGATACCGGAAGTGCTTTCGGGGGAATGGGTTCATCCAGAGAGATGTTTATCTCCAGCTTAGCGGAGCCCGCGCTTTGCCTGGTCGCATTTTCTTTATTTCTACAATTTGGATCGACTAACCTTCTAGCTTTTAGTGGTATGCACGCGGTATCGGTTTCTTCCCTGGTTGCGGCGATTGCTTTATTCTTAGTTTCCATTGCCGAAACATCACGCGTGCCGGTAGATAACCAGGAAACGCATCTTGAGCTCACCATGGTGCATGAGGCAATGCTTTTAGAATATTCCGGTAGGTCGTTGGCTTTAATTGAGCTGGCCGCGCATTTAAAACAAATGATTTGGTTTTTTCTGATCGCGCAGATTATTTTTCCGATCACTGTTCTAAATTTAGCCAACCTGAGTGGATTATTTTATTGGGGTTTATGGTATTTGGCCAGGATATTTATTATTGTTATTGCCATGGCAATAGTCGAGGTTTCGGTGGCGAAGATGCGGTTGTTTAGGGTAGCGGATTTTTTAGGGTTTGCTTTTGTATTGGGGATTATCGCCAGTATTTGCGCGATCTTAGGAGTTTAGCATGCAAGGAGTAATCTTATTTGCAGTTTTAGCTTCGACCTACCTTATGGTTATTGCCAAAAGAACTCCGGCTTTAATCAGAGGTTTTCGTTATCAGTCTTTTTGCCTTTTTTTGGCTACGTTTATTGTTGCCTTAGCGGAGCACGCTTTGGATTTGTATGTAGTCGCCGGATTGTTATTTATTCTGAAAGTAGTTTTTATCCCGCAGTTGTTATATCGGACTATAAAAAAGATAAAAGCTTCTGAAGACTTGGGATTATTTGTTAATCCCCAGCTGTCTTTATTATGGGCTTTAGGATTTACTTATTTATCCTGGATATTTTCTGCGTACTTATTTGGTTCGACTGATGGAGTTAAGGTTATCATGCTGGCGGTAGCTTTTTTTGTAGTTCTCGCCGGAATATTCCTGATGATCTTTAGAATGACCGCGCTGGCTCAGATTATCGGTTTGTTGGTAATGGAGAATGGCATATTTTTGCTGGCATCCATGGTTTCAGGTGGGATGCCGTTTTTCGTTGAAATCGCCATATTCTTTGATGTATTGGTAAGTGTTTTGATCCTGGGTTTTTTTGTTTATAGAATTAACAAGTTTTTCACGCATATTGACGTGAATAAACTTTCGCGCCTAAAAGGATAACTAATGCAGATATTTTTTATTTTAGGGATTCCGTTATTACTGGCAATATTGTGTTTGTTGGTCAAAAGCCAGAGGCTTTTGGGTATCTTAAATTGCGTTGGTTATTTGGCGGTTTTATTTTTGAGCGCAATTCTTTTTAAGCAAATAGCTTTTTCAGGGGTAACCAGATCGTTTTTTGGTTTTATCTGCCTGGACACCTTAAGCGCATTCTTTATTTTTGTTATTGCCGTTGTTGTTTTTGCTTGCGCGTTATATTCGGTCGGCTACATAAAAAAAGATATAGAGAAGCAAATTATATCCGAGAAAAAGAGCAGGGTTTATTACCTGCTTTTTAATTTATTTTGTTGTTCGATGTTTTTTGTCCCGGCAGTGAATAATCTGGGGATGCTCTGGGTAGCTATTGAAATGACTACGCTGGTTTCAGCGTTTTTAGTAGGATTTTACAATAAAAAGGAATCGGTTGAGGCAGCTTGGAAGTATATCATTATTTGTTCCGTAGGGATAATTTTTGCGCTTTTGGGCACAATTCTTTTTTCCTACGCTTTTTCAATTTCCGGGCTTTCGAAAAGCCTGAATTGGTCGGATATGGTTCCGGTTGCGCATATCTTAGATAAAAATATTTTAAAAATAGCTTTTATTTTTATTTTAGTCGGTTATGGGACCAAGGCGGGGCTGGCGCCTATGCATACTTGGTTGCCTGATGCCCACAGCCAGGCAGTGGCTCCGATTAGCGCGCTTTTATCAGGAGTTTTATTAAAAACGGCAATTTATGCGATTTTAAGATTTGGGATCATTGTAATTAAGGGTGTTGGTTTTGCTTATTTTGCGCATTTAATGATTCTTCTGGGAGTGATTTCTTTGATTGTGTCGAGTGGTTTTATTTTAGTGCAGAAAGATTTAAAACGCCTGCTGGCTTACAGCAGTATTGAGCATATCGGGATAATTTCCATTGGCTTTGGTTTGGGCACGCCTTTAGCTTGCGCAGCCGCGTTGTTGCATGTTTTTAACCATGCAGTAACCAAATCTTTTATGTTTTTTGGGGCGGGAAATATTGTCACTGCTTACCGAAAACATAATATGAACGCTATCCGGGGAGTAATTAAAGCGTTACCTTTTACCGGCATGATGATGCTTTTAGGGGTATTCGCGCTTACTGGTTTTCCGCCTTTTTCCATATTTATCAGTGAAATTATGATAATTATTGCTGCTTTTACTAAAGGTTCGTATGTAATCGCGGCAATGTTATTACTGTTTATCTCAGTTGTTTTCGGAGCATTTATCCATCAATTCGGGAAAATGCTTTTTGGTAATATGCCTAAGGGTATGGCCAGGGTTAGCGAGCCCTTAACCGGAAAGCTGGCGTTTTTATTTTTAGCTTGGTTAATCTGTTCAGTAGGAGTTGTGGTGGTATTGATAAAAGGGGAATGGATATGGATGGTTCAGAAGTTATTTCTAGTATAAAAAAAAGTTTTCCGGATTTTAGCGCGTTGTCCGTGTCGCAGCCTTATCTGGATGAAATCTGCCTAAAAGTCAGCCCGCAGGCTTTTAAGAATACATGTTTGGTATTACATAAAATACTTCCTTCACCGGTTATGATGCTTTTTGCCCTTGATGAGCGCCAGGCAACCGGTACTTTTTTGATCAACGCCGTTTTTGTGAGTTTAAAACAAGCCCAGTGGATTATTGTGAATATGGAAATCCGGCAGGAAAATCCCTGCTTTGATTCATTAGCTAAAAGTGTGCATTCAGCTACACTTTTTGAACGCGAGATTCAGGAGATGTTTGGGATTGTGCCTCAGGGTAATCCTGATTTAAGGCGGTTGAATTTACATGATGAAGTCTGGCCGCAGGGAAACTTTCCCTTGCGCAAAGATTTTCAAAAAATGGGGACAGGTAATTTAAGTGAATATAAATTTAACCGGGTTGACGGCGGGGGTATATTTGAAGTTCCGGTTGGCCCGGTGCACGCCGGTATTATTGGCCCTGGCCATTTTCGTTTTAGTGTTGCGGGAGAACCGATTGTAAACTTGGAGCTCCGGCTGGGGTTTACCCATCGCGGGGTAGAAAAGCTTTTCGAAGGTAAAACTTGTTTTGATGCGCTAAAGCTTGCGGAGTGTATTTCCGGCGATGCAGCTTTTGCTTATAGCCTAGCTTTTGCCAAAGCTGCGGAAAAAATTGCCGCAATATCAGCCTCTGAGCAAACAGCTTATTTAAGGGGTATTTTTCTTGAACTTGAACGCATGCATAATCATGTTAATGATATCGGCGGTATTGCTCTGGACGTGGGTTTTAGTTTTCCGGCAGCTTACGCTTCGCTGATCAAAGAGGCAATTTTACAATTAAATGAAAAGCTTACCGGTAGCCGGTACCTTAAAAACGCCAATCTTATCGGAGGCCTTTGTGTTGATATTGATGCGGCTAAGAAATCAGTGATTTTTGATTCGCTTAAAAAGATAAAAAATGATTTTAACGCGTTGGTTAAAATATTGAATTCCAGTGTTTCTTTTATGGACAGAGTTGATTCTACCGGAGTTTTAATTAAAAAGACTGCCCAGGATTTAGGCGTGGTCGGCCTTATTGCGCGCTCTTCAGGTATCCCCACGGATTTAAGGAAATATTTTCCCGGAGTATATAAAGAAGCTAAATTCAAAATTATGGTGCAGGAAAGCGGGGATGTTCTTTCAAGATTAGAGTTGAGATTTCTTGAATTTTCCGAATCCTGCCGATTGATTGAAGAATTCACTAATAAATTTACCGGTAGTTTAAATATTAAAGTTACTCGGATACTGCCGCAGGCCAGCGCGTTAGGTTATGTAGAAGCGGCCAGAGGGCCGGTTTTGTGCTGGCTTAAAACAGATGCGCATGGCTTAATCAGCAGATGCAAGTTTGTAGACCCTTCAAGCCATAATTGGCAGGGGCTTACCTACGCAGTATTAGGAAATATTATCCCGGATTTTCCGCTTTGTAATAAGAGTTTTAATTTGTCGTATTCAGGAAACGACCTGTAAATTATGATCTATATACTGAAAAACAGAATTTTAAAAGGGGTAGTAACTAAAAACATTGATCCAATCCTGGCCAAGGAAATAGAATCCGTTGGAGAAGAATTAAAATCTCTCATTCAGAAAAGATTTGGCAGGTCTTTACATCTACGCGAAGTAGATACCGGTTCTTGCGGCGCCTGTGAATCAGAGATTATTTCCGCGAATAATCCGCTTTATGATTTACAGAGGTTCGGTATAAATTTTGTAGCTTCGCCGCGGCATGCCGACGCGCTTTTAGTAACCGGCCCGGTATCCAGGAATATGTTCTTAGCTTTAAAAAAGACATATGCAGCTATGCCTGAGCCGAAATTCGTGATTACCGTTGGCGATTGCGCGCTTAATGGCGGTGTTTTCAAAGATTCTTATTATGTCCATGGTGCTGTAAAAGATATCCTGCCGGTTGTCCTGCATATTCCAGGTTGCCCGCCTAATCCTCGGCAAATTATATTATCCTTGAATGCTTTTTTAAAAAAGCCTTTAAACAAAACCAAATAAAAGGGTTGATTTTGGGCTTGAGGATTGGTACTATGATTACGAAACTAGCAAGTTTTTAAGTTATGTTTCTTGCTATTTATAGAGTAAAATTAAATTATGCCAGCAGCAATTTATTATTTTTCCGCAACAGGTAATTCTTTCGTAGTCGCTAAAGATTTAGCGCAAGAGTTGGGAGGCGCTAAGCTTATTCCTATCCCGCAAGCCTTCAAAGATAATAGTGAGCAGCCGTATGATCTGGTCGGTATAGTTTATCCGGTATATATGTTTGGCCTGCCGCTAATCATCGCAAATTTTCTTAAAAAAATAAAACTTAAACCTGATACTTATATTTTTAGCGTTGCTACTTTAGGTGGGTTACCTGGAAGGGCACATACTCTAATCCGTGAAATTTTAAAAAATCGCGGGTTTGAACTTGCCGCCGGATTTTCGGTGCGGATGCCCGGGAATTACACTCCGCTTTATGAAGCAATACCCAAAGAAAAACAGGAGGAGATGTTTAAGGCAGAAAAAGAGCGGGTTAAATTTATTTCTGGATGCGTGTCGGCTAAAAAACAAGCAATTATAGAAGAAAAGCCGTTTCTTTTAAATTTTTTGCTTTATATTTTACTTTATCATGGCGGCATATCGCTTGTTCCGCTATCCGGCAAGAATTTTTGGTCAACCCAGGCCTGTACTAAGTGCGGAATTTGCGTTAAAATCTGCCCGGTTGAAAATATTACCTTAGTTGAAGGCAAGCCAAAATGGCTTAAACATTGCCAGCAGTGCATGGCTTGTTTACAATGGTGCCCGGTTGAGGCGATCCAGTATAAAAAATCCACGCTGGGCAGGAAACGTTATCATCATCCCGCAGTCAGCGCGCAGGATATCATCAGGCAGAAACAATAAAAGTGAAACATGAAAACTAATCCGGCAAAAAAATTATCCAACGATGAGCTCAGGAAGATTAATGCTTACTGGCGGGCGGCTAACTATCTTTCCGTCGGACAGATCTATCTTCTGGATAATCCGTTGCTTAAGGAGCCGCTGGCGCTCAAACATATTAAACCGCGCTTATTGGGCCATTGGGGGACAACTCCGGGCCTGAATTTTATTTACGTGCATCTTAACCGTTTCATCAAGAAATATGGCCTGAATATGATCTATATCACCGGACCGGGCCATGGCGGACCGGGATTAGTAGCTAATGCTTATTTGGAGGGCACCTATAGCGAATATTATCCGGATATTTCCGAAGATGAGGATGGAATGCGGAAACTTTTTAAGCAGTTTTCTTTTCCCGGAGGTATTCCCAGCCATGTCGGCGCAGAAACTCCGGGTTCAATGCATGAGGGAGGAGAGCTGGGGTATTCTCTAGCGCATGCCTATGGGGCGGCATTTGATAATCCTGATTTGATTGTTGCCTGCGTGGTGGGTGACGGAGAAGCAGAAACCGGGCCTTTGGCTACTGCTTGGCATTCAAATAAATTTTTAAATCCCGCGCTGGATGGCGCGGTATTGCCTATTTTACACCTCAATGGTTATAAAATATCCAACCCGACAATACTGGCGCGGATTAGTAAAAATGAACTTAGGCAATTTTTCGCAGGCCAGGGATATAAACCGTATTTTGTGGAGGGATCTGATCCTGAAAAAATGCATCAGTTAATGGCTAAGACATTAGATTCGGTATTTAAAGAAATCAAATCTATTCAGCTAAAAGCGCGTAATAATAAGAAGCAGATTCAGCGCCCATTTTGGCCAATGATAATTTTACGTACTCCTAAGGGTTGGACCGGGCCAAAAAGTATTGATGGATTAAAAACTGAAGGGTATTGGCGTTCGCATCAGGTACCCTTTGCGGAAATGGCGGAGAAACCCGGTCATCTGCTTGCTCTTGAAAAGTGGATGAAAAGTTATAAGCCCGATGAGCTTTTTGATAAACAGGGTAAGTTGATCAAAGAGCTTTCTGTTCTTGCGCCGGAGAAAAAATACCGCATGAGTGATAATCCGCATACTAACGGCGGGTTGTTATTGCGTGATTTAAAAATGCCTGATTTTCGTAAATATGCCGTGAAGGTGGATAAGCCGGGAACTGTTGAAGCAGAGCCGACGCGGGTAATGGGATATTTTTTACGCGATGTAATGAAAGATAATCAAAAAAGTAAGAACTTCAGGGTGGTTGGCCCGGATGAAACAACTTCTAATCGCCTGGGCGCAATACTTGATGTTACTAATCGTGAATGGATGGCAAAAATTTTGCCCGAGGATGACCATCTTGCTGTAGATGGCAGGGTAATGGAGATTTTAAGTGAGCATACCTGCCAGGGTTGGCTGGAAGGGTATCTGCTTACCGGCCGGCACGGATTTTTTTCCTGTTATGAAGCATTTATCCATATTGTGGATTCCATGTTTAATCAACATGCTAAATGGCTGAAGACCTCTAAGCATATTCCCTGGCGCCGTCCCATCGCCTCGTTAAATTACCTTTTAACTTCTCATGTTTGGAGGCAGGATCATAACGGATCTTCGCATCAGGATCCGGGTTTTATTGACCATGTGGTGAATAAAAAGGCCGAGGTTATCCGGGTTTATCTGCCGCCGGATGCTAATACTTTGCTTTCAGTAACGGATCATTGTTTGCGCAGCCGCCATTATGTTAATGTAATTATTGCCGGTAAACATCCAAGTTTGCAGTATTTGGATATGGACGCGGCTATCGCGCATTGCACTAAGGGAATTGGCATCTGGGATTGGGCAAGTAACGACCATAACGGCCAACCGGATGTGGTTATGGCTTGCGCGGGCGATGTGCCGACTTTGGAAACTTTAGCCGCGGTTGATATTTTAAGGCAACAGTTTCCGGATCTGAAAGTGCGGGTGATCAATGTTGTGGATTTGATGACCCTGCAGCCGCAGAAAGAGCATCCGCATGGCCTTTCTGATGAGGATTTTGATAGCCTGTTTACGGTTGATAAGCCGGTGATTTTTGCTTTTCACGGGTATCCCTGGCTGATCCATCGTTTATTATACCGCCGGACCAATCATAAGAATGTTCATGTGCGCGGTTACAAGGAAGAGGGGACAACCACTACTCCGTTTGATATGACTGTGCTTAATGAGCTTGATCGTTTTAATCTGGCAGATGACGTTATTGATCGTGTAGAGCTTTTGCAAAATAAATCAGCGCATGTTAAGGATTGGCTGCATAATAAACTGATTGAGCATAAGCAATATATAATCTCGCATGGCGAAGATATGCCGGAAATCCGCAACTGGAAGTGGCCATATTGAGATGGGTAAGCTAAAATTAGATTTACATGATATCTATAGCGATGGCCGCAAGATCGAGGATTCGCTGGAAAGAGTAATTAAGGATGCGGTAAAAAAGAGGATTACTGAAGTTGAGATTATTCCGGGTAAGGGAAGCGGCCAATTAAAAAAAAGCGTGTTACGTTTTTTAGAGCAGCCTCAGATCAAGAAACTTTATCACCGCTTAGAAAAAGATGATAAAAACTTTGGAAGAATTTTCGTGCATTTTAGATATTGATTCATAACCAAGGAGGAAGCATGGCGTATCAGCAAAGTGGTGGATTCGGCGGGCCCCGGGAAATGCATAAAGCGGTTTGCGCGGAGTGCAAAAAAGAATGTGAAGTTCCTTTTAAGCCCAGAGAAGGCGGCAAACCGATATTATGCCGGGAGTGTTATCAAAAAAGTAAAGGATCAAGCCGTTAAATAATATTAGCGGGTATGAAAAGTAAAAAATTATTTTTTAAAAGTTTTTACGTAAAAGTGGCGCTATCTTTTATGCTTTCTTTGTTGTTTGTAGCGCTACTGGGGAATTTTGTCCTTTTCAGGTATAGCCTGAAATCCCAGTTTAATCAACTCAGAGATAAGCTTAAGGTAATTACTCAAACCGCCGCACTTTCAGTTGACTCGGTTGAATTAAATAATATCCCGTTAAATCACGAGGGTATTAATACTCCTGCCTTTAAGAATATCGTTATTCAATTATTAAGAATAAAACAGATTAATCCGGTGATCAGGTATATTTATATCATGAAAAAAACTGATCAGCCGGGTATCTGGCAGTTTGTGGTTGATCCGGACGCGCTGACTGATAAGATTACCCGATTAGGAGCAACATCTTATCCGGGGGATAAATACGATGCCAGCCGTTTCCCGGACATGCTGGAAGCTTTTTCCGGCGCCAGCGTGGATGCCGACCTGAAGATTGATGAATGGGGAAAGCTTCTTTCGGGGTATGCGCCTATTTTTGATAAGGATAATCTTCCGGTTGCTGTTTTGGGTATAGATATCGATGCTGCTGATGTTTATTTTGCGGAAAAAGATTTATTCTACCGGGGTATATTTGTCCTGTTGATGGGTGTGATTATTGCCCTGGGCCTTAGTTTTATATTTTCCGCGAGAATAATTGGCCCAATTAAAAAATTAATTGACGGCACTAAACATATAACCGAAGGAGATTTAGGATATCGGGTTAAGATATCTTCTCAGGATGAGCTTGGACAACTGGCCGCGTCTTTTAATGATATGGCCGCAAGCTTGGCTCTGGCCCGGGAGAAATTACATGATTATTTTTACCGCGTGGTTCAGGCGATGGTGCGTAGTTTGGAGGCAAAAGATCATTATACCCGCGGCCATTCAGATAGAGTAGGAGAATATGCCTATAAGATTGCCATGGAAATGGGGATCCCTTTGGAAAAGGCAGAGATGTTGAAGGAAACAGCGCAGCTTCACGATATCGGAAAATTAGGGATCCATGAGGATATCTTGAATAAGAAAGTTGGTTTATCCGAAAGTGAATGGGATATTGTCCATAAACATCCTGAGGTAGGTGAAGAGATATTAAAGCCGGTATTATCGGATGCGCAAATGCTGGCAGTGGTCAGGTCACATCATGAGCGCTATGACGGCCAAGGTTATCCGGATGGTTTAAAAGGGGATCAGATTAATATTTTCGCGCAGATTGTTACGGTGGCCGATGCTTATGATGCCATGACAACTTCGCGTTCCTATAAAACAGCATTAACTCAAGAAGAGGCGCTGGCCAGGATAAAAGAAAGCGCGGGAACCCAGTTTAGCCCGGCAGTTGTTTTAGCCTTTGTCAGCGCATTAAAGAAACATGGAAATAAAAGTAATCCGTAGCGCCAGGCGCCGCAGAACAGTGAGCGCCAGGTTAGTTAATGACCTGCTTGTAGTAAGCGCTCCGTCAACCCTTCCTCAGGAACGCCTGGAAAAGATTGTCACGAGTTTTAAATTAAAATTTGAAAGAAAAAAGATTAAGGAAGAGCTGGAAAAAAAGCAGGATCTTCCTAATTTAGCTAATTTTTTAAATGGAAAATATTTTGGCAATAAGTTAAAAATTGAATCCATAGAGTATGTCACTACGCAGAATAGTAAATTCGGTTGTTGTTATTATCGCACCGGCAGGATCCGGATATCGCATAAAATAGGAGGGATGCCGAAGTGGGTGAGGAGGTATGTGGTCATGCATGAAATGGCACATCTGATCGAGCCAAATCATAAGAGGGCCTTCTGGGATATTGTTTCGCGTTATAAATTAACTGAGCGGGCCAGGGGTTATCTTATGGCAGCCGGGGTTGTTTTTTCATCCGTATAATTTTTTTCTTGACAAACCACACATTTGTGTGGTATATCTATGGCCATGGAAAAGAAGCCGTATTTGACGCCGAAGCAGGAGAAGGTGCTTAATTTTATTCGCAAACGCATAGGAGAGAGGCTGCCTCCTACAATTAGAGAAATAGGAGAGGAGCTGGGGTTTAAATCTACCGGAACAGTAAGGGATTATCTTAAGGCTTTAATGCAGAAAGGTTTGGTGAGGCGGATGAATAATAAATCCCGGGCAATTGAATTAGCTGAGCGCGCGTCTTTTAAAATTCCTATAATTGGTACGATTATGGCCGGCGCGCCGAATTTAGCTTATGAAGAAATTCAGGGTTATGTTGATGCCGATGATCTGTTTCTCGGCCGTTTAGGTTTTGATGATGTTTTTGCTTTAAGGGTTAAAGGCGACAGTATGATTGATGCTGGGATCTTAGATGGTGATGTCGCGGTAATTAAAAAACGCCCCCATGCCGATAATAATGATATAGTTGCCGCGCTGCTGGATAATAATGAGGTTACTTTAAAAAGATTACGCAGCCGCGCCGGTAAGTTTCACCTGGAAGCTGCTAATGTAAATTACGCGCCAATATTTGAAGAGTTTAAAGTAATCGGAAAATTAATTACCGTAATCAGGAAATATTAATCTGGTATCAGATATGCAACAGAATAGTTTTAGCCCTAAAGCGCGCTGGGATAGGTTTGAACCGGATAAAGCCGGTTTTAATCCGGATTGTTTAAATGAGCGTATTGATGTCCTGGCGCTTTTTAAGCAAGCCAAGATATTCCCCAAAAGTTTTACTTGGCATGATCAGGAATATCAGATTGCCAAGATCACCTATAACTGGCAGGAACGTATTGGCCAGGCCTTGATCAACTACTTTTCCGTAAATTGTGCCGGCCAAATGTATCAGATTTCATTTGATAATTCCACCTTCCGCTGGCAGATTGATAAACTAATTCAATAAATTGGGGTCGGATCTATTTTTCTGGATTAGTTCCATGGAAAAATAGATCCGACCCCAATTATCTAAAAATCCCGGTAAGTTTAGGTAGAAAGAAATTATCATGATTTTGCATATTGATATGGATGCTTTTTTTGCCTCAATTGAACAGGCAATTAACCCGCGGCTTAAAGGTAAGCCTTTAATTGTCGGTTCGCGGGGCAGCAAAATGCATACGGTGGTTTGCGCGGCTAGCTATGCCGCCAAAGTTTTAGGAATCCATTCTGGAATGCCTTCCCGGGAAGCTTTCAGCATTTGCCCAAATTTGGAGTTTGTGGCAGCTGACCAGGCTAAATATATTTGGACTTCAGAGCAGATATTCGAGCTACTTAAACAGTATAATTTACCCTTAAAATATGCCTCTATTGATGAGTTTCAAATTGACCTAACTGGCCACCAAAACCCGGTAAGTTTGGGTAAAGATGTTAAAGAGCAGATCTATGCAAACTTTAACATTACTGCTTCAGTTGGTATAGCTAAAAATTGGCTGTTGGCTAAGTTGGCTTCCAAGCTAAATAAGCCGGATGGTTTGACCTTAATTAATGAAGCGAATTTTGAGGCAATTTTACGCCAAACTCCACTGAATAAGCTTTGTGGAATGGGTGGTAAAAATGGCGTAAATTTAATGGCTGATGGTTTAAAAACCTGCTGGGATTTATACTTAAACTTACCGGAATTTTTTAATCACAATCCCTTTAATTTTGATGAAAATCCCGGTAAGTCTAGTGAAAAGCCCAAGTCTGTAAGCCATTCATATACTTTACCTAGAGCGCAAACAAACCCCCAAGTTATCCGGGCCTGGATCAGGGTTTTATCTGAGATGGTTGCTACCAGGCTCAGGCAGCAGAATTTAGTCAGCGCAACTGTGCATCTTTGGCTTAATGGCCCGGAAATTGCTAATTTCGGGGCCCAAAAAACTTTTGGTGAGCCTTCTAAAGACGGTTATGAAATCTACCAAAGAGCGCTTAAAATAATGGCCAAGTCAACCCTTAAAAACCCTAAAATTCGGGCAATTGGGGTCACTTGTAGCAACCTTACCTGGCAGGTCTATCAGCCTTTATTCAATGAAGAAATACGCAGAGAGGGGCTTATCCAGGCCTTAGACCGCATAAATAATCGCTTTGGAGAGGGGTCGATTTATCCTGCGATTACTGTTTTAACCCGCTAAGAAAATTCCCAATTAAAAGCAAAAAATCCTTATAGCCTTATATATAAAGTTTCCTATAACTGCTAAGCTTAAAGAATAGCGGTAAGTTTAAGTAAAGAAGAATTGCCTTTTCCACAGGTTAAAAACAGGCTTATCTAAGTTGTTGCCCTGCATTGATTTATAACACTTACGGCAGATTAACAAGTTAACATAAGATATATTATAGGAAGTAGACCTATAGGGAGAAATCAAGCAAAAAGCACTAAAAAGTAGTTGTTTAAGCTGGGTTTTAAGGTTAATTCTTTGGGTAAAATAAATAGATCCGACCCCAATTATCCCAATTATTTGGTTGGGTTGTCAATGCGGGAACTGATTATATATTGCCC